>JAPLTZ010000291.1 GCA_026397895.1 Verrucomicrobiota bacterium
TCGCGGAGGAGTTCGTCGGGTGAAAACTGAAAGACGCCCGGCATGGCGGTGATGGGCTTGCGGATTTTCTTGCCGGCGCGGACGAAGAGGGGCAGGACGAGCTGCTCCACGCTCAGGCGCGTCTCGCAGACGAGGCGGCGGCGGGCGGGGTTTTGGCGGAGCCGGCGCGGGCGGCAATCCGGGAATTGGCCGAGAGATTGAAAGTTCACGGGTTGATTCTAGTTTCAAAGCGCGAAGTGCAAAGCGGAAAGTGGCGGCGGCGACGCCCCTTGGCCGACCCGCGACGCCCGTGGGCGGAGTTGCGACGGCCTGCGGACGGGTTGCGACGCCCATTTTCGACCTGCGACGCCTGTTTTTCCACTTGCGACGGCCAGAAATCTTTGAATAATTGCCCGCGAACCGCAAGCTAACCAACAAAACAACAACACTATGGAACTAAAAGCCACCAGCCTCCTCACGACCCTCAAGAACGTCTCCGCCTTCGGCATCAAATACGCCACCGACTTCCCCGCCGCCAGCGTCGGCGGGCGGCAATTCGCCCTCGTCACCGCCGCCGTGCCCGCCACCTCCGGGCTGGGTTCGCAGCAGGTTTCCGGCGGGGCGGATTACCACGCCGCCGCGCTCGACATCGCCGCCGGACGGCTCCACCTGCACGATGACCTCCTCGCCATCGCCGACGCCGCGCACTCGCTCGTGCTCATGGGCAACTCCGGCCTCGCCGGAAAATTCCTCATGCCCCACAGCAACGGCGATCAGGCCCTGCTCAACACCGCCCGCGCCTTCCAGACCGAAGCCGTCGCCATCAGCGCCCAACTCATCGAACTCGGTTTGGCCGCCGATTTCCTCACGCACCTCGCTGCGGACATCGCCGATTTTGAGAGCGCCATCACCGCCAAGGGTGCCGGCCTTGCCGCGCAGGGCGGGGCCACCGGCGGCATCGCCGCCGCCACGCGGCAGGCGGCCATTGCGCTGCACGTGCTGGATACCGTGGTGAGCAACACCTACAAGAAACGCCCGTGCCGCGCCCGCCGAAAACCCCGCCCGCGCCGCCGGCGAAATAAATTAACGAACTTGGCGAGGACGCACAGCGCAGCGTCCCCGCCAGTGTGCTGCAAGAAAACCTGGCCGCCTTTGGCTGGACAATTTTTCAACTATACGCAAAGTAAGGGCCACAAACCAAAATTTTGCTATGGATTATAAATCCTTTGTTTTTACCTATAGGACTAAAGCAGGAACATTTCGTATTCAGCCTCACAAGGATACATTTGGGCTTTTCATTGATTACCCACAAGGTGATTGGGATTTTTTAACAATGTGCGTTAGTCCTGACGACGGTGTCGATTATGTATCCGCACAAGATACTGGTTTAGATGCGTGGGATTCACTTCCGTCCGAAAGTCTTCCAAAACAAATCAGAAGTATTGACGGATGGGAAAAGAAGACGTTTTTTTCAAAACCATAACAAAGACACTCTGAGTTACATTTTGATAAAAACTGCACATGGCTGAAAAAACATATTTAACCGATGAAGCGCAGCGCAAGCGGGCATTGGCGTATTATTATGCCAACCGTAATCGCATAAATGAGCGGTATAAAAAGTTTTCACCAGAATTGAGAGAGCACCGGAGGGCGGCCGCTCGAGTTTGGCGGGCATCGAATAAAGAAAAAAAGAAGCTGTATGATGAAAAGTGGCGAAAAGAAAACCCTGAAAAGTGGAAAAAGCTGCGCAGAATTCACGGAAAAAACTCCAGAAAAAAACCAAAGCGTAAGTTGATTTCAAATCTAAGGCGACGACTGAAAGATTTTATCAAAGTGAAAAAAGGGAAGTCTTCGCTACTATTTGGTTGCTCGCCTTCATTTCTTCGTTCTCACATTGAAGCCAATTTCAGAGAAGGAATGTCGTGGGAAAATTATGGACTGTGGCATGTTGATCATATTCGCCCCTGTAGCTCATTTGATTTAACAGATTCATTACAACGCCAGCAATGTTGTCATTGGTCAAATTTACAGCCACTTTGGGCTGCTGAAAACATAGCCAAGTCAAATTATTACCGAGCCGAAAATGAGGCCGTATTACTGGAGACAAACGTCTCCACTACTTGATTTTCAGATCCGTCCGCATATTTCACCCATCCGGCGGCGCGTAGTCCCTAAGTTGCCGCCGGGCGCGCGACATCATTCTTTTCTTGGCGGTGGAAACGGTTAACTTGCGGTCATGCAAAGGTTGCGTCCAATTCTGGCGGGGTTGCTGCTGGCGGCGGTCTGTCTCGCGCTGGGCCTCGGTCTGGGGCTGGGGTTGCCGCGCTGGCTGGGTTTCAAATCTTCCCAGCGGTTCTACGATACGCCCACGTTGCTGCGGCAGGTGCAGACGTTGGCGCAACTGGTCACGGTCAAATACGTCATGGAAAAAACGGTGGTGCTGGAGGACGTGAAATGGTCGGAGACGTTCGGCACGAGCCGCGTGCTGATGGTGGCGCACGGCGTGGTGAAGGCGGGCGTGGACCTCGGCCAACTGGCGGCCGGCGATGTGCGCGTGGCCGGCAAACGCATCACGGTGGTGCTGCCGCCGGCGCGCATCACGGACGCGTATCTGGATGAAAAGGAGACGCAGGTGGTGGAGCGGACGACGGGCTTGCTGCGGTCGTTCGACAAGTCGCTGGAGCAGACGGCGCGACAGCAGGCGCTGGAGGACATCCAGCGCGCGGCGCGGCGCGGGGGGATTCTCAAGGACGCGGACGCGAAGGCGAAGGAGCAATTGGCGAATCTGTTTCACCAGCTGGGTTTCGAGCGGGTGGAGTTCCGCGAGCGGGGTTTTGGGTTCTTGCCGAGGGAATGAATCCGCAGATTACGCAGATGGACGCAGATTAAAGACGTTGTCCAGAAAGCTTGCGGACAGGGTTTCAGTTTTTCCAACAATCTGCGCCTATCTGCGTAATCTGCGGACAAACACTTCTGGCAGAAAAGAAACCGGCCGGAATCTTTTCGACTCCGGCCGGAGGCACAGTATGAACCAACCCAACTACAAATGCGTGATTTTCACCGGCTGTGCGTGAGAATTGTCCCCGCCCTGAAAGCAGACCGGGATGATAAACCGGCGGCGGACGGCCCGGGGCAGGGCCAGTTGTGACCGCAGGCGCATCACATACAGCACGCCGGGCGTGGGCGAAACGAAGCTTCCCGGCGCATGATGCAGCTCGCGGAGTTCTTGCAGAAGTTTGATGGGCTTCGGTTTCATGGATGGATTCATCGGGCTTGGCAGATTGGGTTGCAGTTCGTGTGCCAACCGGCGGGGGCGGGCGGCTGTAAATCAAACTTGGCAGGCGGGGTTTGATTTGATTAGCTGCGCGGAACAATGAAGAACCTGCGCATCCTTTCCGGCCTTGTCGTGCTGCTGACCGTCGTCGTTGGCCGGGCGCAGGAAGCGGCGTGGGTCATCGAATCGCTCTCCCCGCAAAACGAATTCGTCTACGACCTCCAGACCGGCACGGCCACCGGCACGAACGGCGTCATCGTCAAATACGGCGGCGCGGTGATGACCGCCAACCAGATTTCCGTGGATCAAAAAACCGGCGAGGCGATGGCCGAAGGCCAGGTCCGCATCCAGCGCGACGACCAGGTCTGGGTCGGCGAGCACGTCCAATACAACTTCAAGACGCGGATGATGCACTCGCAGGAGTTCCGCACGGGCAAGCCGCCCGTCTTCGCCAGCGGCAAAGGCCTGACCGGCACGTTCAACGACCCCGCCTACACCGCCACCAACGCCATCATCACCTCGGACGATTTCTCCGAACCGGCGATGAAAATCCGCGCCCGCCGCATCAAGATGGTGCCCGGCAAATACATCGAGGCGCGCGACGCGCTGCTCATCATGGGTGGCGTGCCGGTGTTCTACCTGCCGTATTACCGCCGCAACCTCGGCGAACACGCGAACAATTTCAATTTCCAGCCCGGCTACCGCAGCCGCTTCGGCCCGTATCTGTTGAGCCGCTACGACTGGTATTGGAACGAGAATCTCGACGGCGCGTTCCGCCTCGACTACCGCCTGAAACGCGGCGTCGGCGGCGGGCCGGACTTCAATTACGACCTCGGCCAGTGGGGCGCGGGCGCAATCAAGTATTATTATCTCCGCGACGACAAACCCAGCAACAACGCCAACGGCGTGGACGTGCCCTCGAACCGCCAGCGCTTCCGCTTCAGCTACCTCGCGCAACCCGCCACCAACCTGAGCGTCCGCGCCCAGGTGCGTTATCAGGGCGACCCGCTCCTCGTCCGCGATTTCTTCGAGGGCGAATACCGCGAAAACGTCCAGCCCGGCACCTACGTCGAGGTCAACAAATTCTGGAACAACTTCAGCCTCGACGCCGTCGCCCAGCCGCGCGTGAACGACTTCCTCGAAACCGTCGAGCGCCTGCCCGAAGTCCGCCTCACCGGCTTCCGCCAGCAGCTCGGCAACTCGCCCGTCTATTATCAGAGCGACAGTTCCTTCGCCTACCTCCGCCGCCGCTACGCCGTCAGCAACGACCTCCCGCTCGGGCTCAACTACGCCGCCATGCGCGCCGACACCTACCAGCAACTCCTCATCCCCCAGACCTTCTGGGGCTGGCTCAACGTCACCCCGCACGCCGGTGGCCGCTTCACCTATTACGACGAAGCCTCCGGCCCCGGCGCGACCACCACCAAAGCCTACCGCGCCGTGCTCGACACCGGCGTGGAAGTCTCCTTCAAATCCTCCCGCGTCTGGCCCGGCGTCAAAAACAAGACCCTCGACATGGACGGCCTCCGCCACATCGTCGAGCCGTCCGCCAATTACGTCTACACGCCCGAGCCCAACCGCACGCCGAACTCGCTCCCGCAATTCGATTCCTCCCTGCCCAGCCTCCGCCTGTTGCCCATCGAATATCCCGAGATGAATTCCCTCGATTCCATCGACGCCCAGAACGCCGTCCGCTTCGGCGTCCGCAACAAATTCCAGACCAAACGCAACGGCGAAGTCGTGGACGTCGTGAACTGGGAACTCTTCACCGACTGGCGCGTCACCCGCCGCCTGCAAGCCCCCGGCGAAGCCGCCATGTCCGACATCTTTTCCGACCTGACCTTCTCGCCGCGTTCCTGGATCACCTTCGAATCCCAGACCCGCTACGACCTCGACCAGCACCGCTTCCGCCTCGCCTGGCACACGCTCACCCTCACGCCCAGCCCCGACTGGAGCTGGAGTCTCGGCCACTACTACGTCCACGACGATCCCATCCTCGGCACCGGCAACAATCTCATCACCAGCAGCTATTATTACCGCCTCAACGAAAACTGGGGCTTCCACGCCGGCCACCAGTTCGAGGCCCGCAACGGCCGCATGGTCGAGCAATACTATTCCGTCTACCGCGACTTCCGCAGTTGGACCGGCGCGCTCACCTTCCGCGTGAACGACAACAACGAAGGCTCCGAGGACGTCACCCTCGCCTTCACCTTCTCCCTGAAAGCCATGCCGCGCTTCGGCATGGGCACGGACAGCGCGCGCCCCGGCTACCTCTTCGGCGGTTACTGATCCGCGATGTCCCCCGCCGCCGCCAACCGCACGCCGCTCGTCTGGCGTCTCGGCATCGGCACGGCGATTTTGCTCCTTGGTGCAGCCGCTTGGTTTCTGTGCGACACCATCGGCGTGCGCGGCCAGGCCGTCGCCGGCGTGTTCTGCTTCTTCGGTCTCGTCGCGATGTTCTCCACCAACCTCCGCGCCGTGAACTGGCGCACCATCGGCTGGGGCGTAGCGCTGCAACTCATCCTCGCCGTGCTCGTGCTGAAAGTCCCGTTCGTCCACGACGCCTTCAACGCCGCCAAAGTCGTCGTCGTCAACTTCATCAGCTTCTCGGACAAGGGCGCGGAATTCGTCTTCGGCAACCTCGCCCGCCCCGGCGACCTCGCGCTGAACCCCGGCAAGGAATTCATGTTCATCTTCGCCTTCAAGGCGCTGCCGCCGATCCTGTTCGTCTCCGCGTTCTTCACCGTGCTCTACCATTTCGGCGTGCTGCAACGCATCGTCCGCCTCATGGCCCGCGTGATGGTGCATCTCATGGGCACGAGCGGCGCGGAAACCCTCTCCGTCTCCGCCAACGTCTTCATGGGCCAGACCGAAGCCCCGCTCATCGTCCGCCCCTACGTCCCGCGCATGACCAACTCCGAACTCTTCGCGCTCATGACCAGCGGCTTCGCCCACATCTCCGGCGGCATGATGGTCGTCTACATCAACTACGGCGCCGACCCCGTCGCCGTGCTGACCACCTGCGTCATGGCCTGCCCGTGCAGTCTGTATCTCGCGAAACTTTTCATGCCCGAAACCGGCAAACCCGAAACCGCCGGCACCACCCACACCCACGACGAAAAATCCCCGCACGTGAACGGCATTGATGCCGCCACCGCCGGCACCACCACCGGCCTGCAACTCGCCCTCAACGTCGCCGCCATGCTCATCGTCTTCATCGCCTTCGTCGCGATGGCCGATGCCATCCTCGGCTACGCCGTCAAAGACCTCTCGCTCGCGAAACTCTTCGGCTGGATTTTCGCCCCCGCCGCGTTCCTGATGGGCATCGAACCCAAGGACGTGCCGCACGTCGCCACTTTGCTGGGCGCGAAACTCTCCATCAATGAACACTACGCCTACCTCGTCATGAAAGGCTGGAAGGCCGTGCCCGATTTCATGAGCGCGCGCTCCTACACGCTCGCGGCGTTCGCGCTCACCGGCTTCGCGAACTTCGCGTCCGTCGGCATCCAGCTCGGCGGCATCGGCGCGCTCGCACCGGAACGCCGCCACGACCTCGCCCGCCTCGGCCTGCGCGCCCTCTTCGTCGGCTTCGTCGCCACGCTGCTGAACGCGGCGATTGCGGGAATCCTGCTCTGAAACCCGAATTGCTGGTGGCGCGGTTTTCCCATTCGCTTGCATCGGCGGACGGATTCAGCCAATTTTCGCGCGCGATGCGAACATGCGTCATCTTCAATCCCGCCGCCAAAGGCCAGAAGGCCGGGCGGTTGCGCGCGCGGCTGAACATCATCTCCCAACACGCGGCGCTCAAGCAGACCGCCGGCGCGGGCGACGCGCGGCGGTTGGCGGCGGAAGCCATCGCGGAAGGCTGCACCACGGTCATCGCGGCGGGCGGCGACGGCACGGTGAACGAGGTCGTCAACGGCATCGGCGACGCGCGGGCTTTTGACCGCGTGCGGCTGGGCGTGCTGCCGTTGGGCACAGTGAACGTGTTCGCGCGGGAACTAAAAATTCCAGCCGACCCGGCCAGGGCGTGGAAGCTGATTTTGCGCGGGCGTTACACGCGGATTGATCTGGGCTGGGCGGAATTTTCCAAGGATGCCAAACCGCAGCGGCAGTATTTCATGCAGCTCGACGGCGCGGGATTGGATGCGCGGGCGATCGAACTGGTGGACTGGCGGCAGAAGAAAAAGATCGGCCCGCTGGCTTACATCGTGGCGGGGTTGAAGGCGTTGCGCGAGCCGCAGCCG
>JAPLTZ010000307.1 GCA_026397895.1 Verrucomicrobiota bacterium
ATGGTAGGGCGGGCAGTCCCCTGCCCGCCGACTTGTCGCGCCAAAGCGGAGCGGCGGCGGACGGCGCGCACGGAGTGACGCGCCCTACCGTGGCGCTCGTGAACTGTTTCTACCAGCTCGCCAACCCCACCACGACCGCCATGCGCTGGGAAGCCGTGGCCGTGAACGCCGATTTCTGGAGCAGCGTCCTGCAATCCCGCACGCTCGCGCCGCTGGACTTCGCGCTTGGCGCGGCGATGGTGCTGCGCCGGCGGCAGCTCGCGGAGATCGGCGGGTTCGTGGGCATCGTGGATTGCCTGGCGGATGATTACCAACTCGGCCACCGCATCGCGCGGCGCGGCCACCGCATCGAACTCACGCCCGTCGTCGTGGAATGTTGGGGCGCGCCGATGGATTGGCGCGCGGTCTGGCGGCATCAGCTCCGCTGGGCGCGCACCATCCGCGTGAGCAAGCCCGTCGCGTATTTCTTCAGCCTCCTCAGCAACGCCGCGCTGTGGCCGCTGCTGTGGTTCGCGGTTTTTCCGGGGCAACTCCCGCTGTTCTTCCTGCTGCTCGCGCTCCTCGTGCGCATCCTCACCGCGCTGCACCTGCAATGGAAACTCACGCGCACGGCGGCGGCGGACGCGGGCTGGTGGCTCGTGCCGGTGAAGGATTTGCTGGCGGCGGCGACATGGCTGCTGGCGTTCACCGGCAACCGCATCGAATGGCGCGGCGACCGCTACCGCCTGCGGCGGGATGGAACGCTGGAAAAAGTTTTGTGAAGAGCGACGGCGGGGAAGAAGAAAGTGGGCAATTTGCAGCCTATCTCCATAGGAGGCGGCATATCTACCACTCTCTCCATTGCTCCGTGATGTCTGCTTCCTTGGTCTGCAAACCCGACCGGCGCGCCGCGAAGTCAATGAACTCGAATAACTCTTCGCGTTGCTCTGTTTCAATAAGGCAACCGTCCACGCTCTCGTTGAGCTTATTCAAGTTCAAAATAGCGCTCTTGACGCACTCCAAAATCTGCGACTGGCTGGCTGCTACGCCTAGCTTCTGCAAGCTGTCGGTGAACTCTCGCAAAATCTTATCACACTTCTTAACGTCTTCAGCGGTGTATCCCGCATCAAAAGCCTTATCTCCGCCACGCACATCTTCAGAAAACCAGAAGCGGGACAATTCAGCGGCTTCTGACTTTACATCCGCATTTCCGCCACTCATGTATTCAGTCATGCCGTTGAGGAGTTTTGTCTTTTTTCGTTCCAACTCTTTTATGTCTGAATCATTCATGTTTTCGTGAGATGTTAATGCCGCCTACCAGTTGATTGAACTGAAAGTTTGCAGTCCATTACTTTTCACGGATTTGAATCTGCGCCCGGCCAAAATGTTTATCAAGGTGGATTTGCGGGCATCCGGTTTTGGAGTGCGGCGACACGTCGCCGCTTTGTAACTGGGAGACATGTCTCCCAGTTACAAAGCGCGGTCATGCCCGCGCACTCCAAACCTTCCGTTCCGCGCCTACGGCGCTGGCAGGGTTTGAATCGG
>JAPLTZ010000209.1 GCA_026397895.1 Verrucomicrobiota bacterium
GCGTTGCCGGCGACGATGCCGGCGACGTGCGTCCCGTGACTGTGCTCGTCGGCGGCATCCAGCAAATCGCCATAATGCAGCAACGCTCGCACCCGCCCCCGCAAATCCAGCGTCATCGTGTTCGTATCGCCGGAATCCAGCCCCGTGTCCGCCACGGAAACCGTCACGCCGCTGCCGTCAAAACCCTGCTGCTGCGTGAGCGTCGGCGTGCCGACCTCGCCGTCGTCACCGCCGATGAGTTTGGAGGCGGCCTCGTCGTGCAGCTTGCGTTTGGTGGCTGGTTCAATCCACAGCACCGCGCCGGACTGCGCCAACCCGGTCAGTTGCCTCGGCGTCAGCGTCCCGCTGATGACCGTTCCCTGCCGCAACCGACTCTGCCGCGTGACCGCCGCCAGCGCCGCCCGCGTTTGCAGGATTTCCTTCGGCGTGGCTTCCGGCGAAAGCAGAATGCTGGCGGAGACGAATGACGTTGCCGACTTCGCCGCCTGCGCCGCGGTTGCCGCCAGCTTCGGGTGAATCTTGTAAGCGGGTTCGTAAGGCCCGACCCAGCGCACAAACGCCAGCGACTCGACCTTGGTCGGCGAAACATTCTTGAACCGGGCGATGAACGCGTCGTCCGGCACATAACGCAGCAGTTCCACGCCCATTTCCCGCAACTGCTGGCGCTGCTCCGGCGACGGGGCGGCGGCGAATTGGACGAGATAAAGCCCGCTGGCGGACGGAGCTGCCGGACGCGCCGCCAACGCCGAAGCCGCTTTACCGGTGGCGATTTCCCCGATGCGCAAGCGAATCGGCCCGGCTTGCGTCGTGACACCAAAAAGCAATCCGGCCAGAGAAAGAACTGTCAGATTGACCGTCAAAATTCCGTGCTTCACCTCACAACCATAACCGCAAACGCGCGCAAAACAAGTTGCGGCTGGCGGGCGCGGTTTGAAAATCATTGCCCGCCCATCGCCGCCGTTTTACCGTCCCCGTGTGTCAGTGCAATTCACCATCCTCGGCAGCGGCTCCAACGGCAATTGCGCCTATCTGGAAACCGCCGAGACGCGCCTGCTGATTGATGCCGGGTTCAGCCCCAAACAAATCCGCACCCGCCTCGCCACCATCAGCCGCGTGCCGGAAAAACTCAACGGCATCCTCATCACGCACGAACACATTGACCACATCGCCGGCCTCGTCGGCATCGCGCAAAAGCTGAACATCCCGATTTACTGCAACCGCGACACGAAGGACGCCATCGAGTTCACGCTCAAAACCAAGTTCGAGTGCCGCCTCTTCCGCACCGGCGACAGCTTCGAGGTGGGCGACATCTCCGTGGAGACGTTCAGCATTCCGCACGACGCCGCCGACCCGGTCGGCTTCCTGCTCCGCACGCCGCGCGGCAACATCGGCTTCCTCACCGACCTCGGCCACGCCACCAAGCTCGTGCTGGAACGCGTCCGCCCTGCGCACATCCTCGTCCTCGAAAGCAATCACGACGTGAAAATGTTGCAGGATTGCCCGCGCCGCCCGTGGCCGTTGAAGCAACGGATTCTCGGCCGTCACGGCCACCTTTCCAACGACGCCGCCGCCGATGCCGCGCAGGAAGTCATGTCCGCCGATCTGAAGCGGCTTTACCTCGCGCACCTGAGCCGCGAATGTAACAAGCCCGACCTGGCCCATCGTGTCATGGCCGCCCGCCTGGAAAAAATCGGGGCCACGCACGTTGCGCTCGAAACCACCGCGCAGAGTGTTCCGTGCGCGACCGCGACGTTGTAGCCGCATGTTCCACCTTCACCACATTGACTCCCTCGACTGGCCGGAGCTGGCGCCGTATCGGACTTTGAAGCGTTCCGCCGCGCATGAATCGCAGGGCATTTTCGTGGCCGAGAGCGACAAGGTGGTGCGCCGGTTGCTGGCCAGCCATTACGGCGTCGTCTCCGTGATGCTGCCGGCGCAACGGCTCGCAGAATTCGAGCCGCTGCTGCGGGCGCGACCGGAAAAGGAAATTCCCGTTTACGTCGTCACAAAAAAATCGTTGCTCGAAGAACTCATCGGCTTCGACCTGTTCCAGGGCGTGCTGGCCATCGGCAAAATCCCCGCGCCGGTCGCGCTGGAAACCATCCTCGCCGCCAGCCCGCGCCCGCGCCTCTTCGCGGCGGTGGACGAGTTGAGCAACGCGGAAAACATCGGGGCGTTCGTCCGCAACTGCACGGCGTTCGGCGTGCAGGCGTTGATTGTGGGCGAGACGTGCAGCAGCCCGTTCCTGCGCCGCCCGGTGCGCAATTCAATGGGGACAATCTCTCA
>JAPLTZ010000193.1 GCA_026397895.1 Verrucomicrobiota bacterium
CGAACTTCAGGCGGCGGATGAGGAACTTGATGGCGGGCACATGCGGCGGCGCGACGCTCAATTCATCCACGCCCAGCCCGAGCAGGAGCGGCGTGAGCACGGGGTCGCCGGCCATCTCGCCGCAGACGCCGGCGGTGATGCCCGCCTTGTGTGCGGCATCCACGGTGGCCTTGATGAGGCGCAGGATGGCGGGGTGCGTCGGCTCATAGAGGTGCGCGATGCGCTCGTTCATGCGGTCCACGGCCAGCGAGTATTGGATGAGGTCGTTGGTGCCGATGCTGAAAAACTTTCCGCGCCGCGCGAGCGCGTCGGCGACCATCACGGCGGACGGGATTTCAATCATCGCGCCGATTTCCAGCGCATCGTCGAAGGGGATGTTTTCCTTCCGCAGCTCGGCCTTGCATTCCTCGACGAGGGCGTTGGCCTGGATCATTTCCTCCAGCCCGGAGATCATGGGATACATCATCTTGACGTTGCCGCCGGCGCTGGCGCGGAGGATGGCGCGGAGTGGGGCGCGGAAGATGTCGCGCTCGGCGAGGCAGAAGCGGATGGCGCGCCAGCCGAGGAAGGGATTCATCTCCTGCGGCAGGTGCAGGTGGGTGAGGAATTTGTCGCCGCCCAAATCCAGCGTGCGGATGACGACAGGATGGGGATGCAACGCGGCGGCGACCTGCTGGTAGGCGGCGAATTGATCGGCCTCGCTCGGCAAGGCGTCGCGGTTGATGAAGAGGTATTCGGTGCGGAACAGGCCCACGCCTTCCGCGCCGCATTCTTTCACGGCGTCGGCGTCGGCGGCCTGCTCGATGTTGGCGGAGAGCGTGACGCGCTGGCCGTCGAGCGTGATGGCGGGGGCGTCTTTCAGGTCGCGCAGTTTTTCCTGCAACGAGTCCTGCCGCCGGACGAGCTGGCCGTATTCAAAGAGCGTCTGGTCGGTGGGGTTGACGATGATGGCGCCGTTGTAGCCGTCGAGCATCGCGTAATCGCCGTCGCGCAAAACCTCGCTGGCGTTGCCAAGGCCGACGACCGCCGGGATGCGCATGGAGCGCGCCATGATGGCGGTGTGCGAGGTGGGGCTGCCGATGTCGGTGGCGAAGCCGAGCACCATTTTCTTGTCGAGCTGCGCGGTGGTGGACGGGGTGAGGTCGTGGCTGATGATGATGCACGGCTCGGAGAGGTTGCGCAAATCCGGCCCGTGCCGCTGGCCGAGCAGCCGGTTCAGCACGCGCGCGGAGACGTCGCGCATGTCGGTGGCGCGTTCGCGGAGGTATTCGTCCTCGATGGCGGCGAGGGCGGCGGCGTATTTCTCAGCGATGGTGTGGAAGGCAAATTCGGCGTTGATTTTTTCCTGCTCGATGAGCCGGGTGGATTCCTCGATCAACACGGGGTCTTCGAGCACGAGCAGGTGGGCGTCGAAGATGCTGCCCTCGGCCGCGCCGATGCCGGCTTTCACCTGCCGCTGGACTTCGAGGATGTCGTGGCGGGTCTGGTTGAGGGCTTGGCCGAGGCGGTTGATTTCGCCGGGAATCTCATGGTCGGCGAGCGTGCGTTTGGGGATGCCGGACTGCGGTTTGGCAAGGACAAGGATTTTTCCGCGACACACGCCGTCGGACACTGCGATGCCGCGTAAGATGTGTTCAGAGGTCTGGGTTGCCTCGGGCATGAAGCAGAGATAGCCGGAAGCTCCGCGGTTGGAAAGAATTACTTGCGCAAACAGCAAAAAAGCCCGCGCGAGGCGGGCTTGTCGGGATTTGAGATTGGAGACGCTTACGCGCGCTCCATGTATTTGCCGGTGCGGGTGTCGATCTTGATCTTCTCGCCGGTCTTGATGAAGAGCGGCGCCTGCACGGTAATGCCGGTTTCCATGGTGATGGCCTTCTGGACATTGTTGGCGGAGTCGCCGCGCACGCCTTCCGGCGCGTCCGTGACGGTGAGGATGACGCTGGAAGGCAGTTCGATGGTGACGACCTTGCCCTCGACGATGGTCACGGTAACGGTGGCGTTTTCCACGAGATAATTCTTCCCGCCGCC
>JAPLTZ010000036.1 GCA_026397895.1 Verrucomicrobiota bacterium
GATGCTTTGGGTTTTGATGCGCGTCGATGTGCGCGAATTTTTTTCGCCGTCCACCGCTGCAATGATTTAACGATTTTCGATTCACGAAATTATGCTCTGCTGCATCTGCAAAGAAAAAGAAGCCACGGTTCACCTGACGCAAATCGCGAACGACAAGGTGCAGAAGGTTGACCTGTGCGAGGAGTGCGCCAAGCAAAAGGGCGTGAACGACCCCGCCGGTTTCTCGCTCGCCGACCTGCTGCTCGGCCTCGGCGCGGCGCAGGAAATGGATTCCGCCGCCGGTGCGACGGTCAAGTGTCCGAAGTGCGGATTCACGCAGGCGGATTTCAAGAAATCCGGCCGGCTCGGCTGCGCCGCGTGCTACACCACGTTCGCCGAGGGGCTGGAAGGCTTGCTCAAGACGATGCACAAAGGCACGCGCCACGCCGGCAAAGTCCCGCGGGCGTTGCGCCAGAACCGCGATCTGGCCGACCGCCTGAAGCTGCTCCAGAAGGCGCTGGACAAGGCGATCAAGGAGGAGGACTTCGAGATGGCCGCCACGTTGCGCGATGAAATCAAGCAGACCAACGTGAAACTGGAACACCTGCCCGCGATTTGACATGGACATCCACGAATATCTCGTCCCGCCCGCCGAAGTCGCCCGCCGCAAAGGCCCGAAGGACCGCATCGTCATGTCCAGCCGCGTCCGGCTCGCGCGGAATCTCGCGTCGGGCGCTTTCCCCGGCTGGGCCAAGAAGCCCGAGCGCGTGCAGATTCTGGAAGCCATTCGCCCCGCCGTCGAAAGTCTGCCGGAAATGAAAGGCGCGTTCGCCGAGGCGATGGACAACCTCACCAGCCTCGACAAGCAGATCCTCGTCGAGCGCCACCTCATCAGCCGCGAGCACGCCGCCAAGAACGCCGGCAGCGGCCTCGTCGTGAACCACGACGAATCCCTCTGCGTGATGATCAATGAGGAGGATCACCTGCGGATGCAGGCGTTGCGGCCCGCTTTGCAGATCAAGGAGGCATGGGCGGCGATTGACCGCGTGGACACCGAACTGGAGGAAAAACTCAATTTCGCCTTCGACAACAACCTCGGCTACCTTACCGCCTGCCCGACAAATCTCGGCACCGGCATCCGCGTCAGCGCGATGCTGCATCTGCCCGGCCTCGTCTTGGGCGAGCAGATCAATCCCATCATCCAATCCGTGAACAAGCTCGGCCTCGCCGTGCGCGGGCTTTACGGCGAAGGCACGGAGGCGCTGGGAAATGTTTTCCAGGTCTCCAACCAGATGACGCTCGGCGAATCCGAGACCGGCATCGTTGAGCGGCTCGACAAGGTCATTTCGCAGATCATCGAGCACGAGGAAAACGCCCGCGGCACGCTGCTCGAAAAGAAGGCCAAGACCGTCTACAACCACATCGGCCGCGCCTACGGGATTTTGGCGAACGCGCACAGCATTTCCTCCAAGGAAACAATGAACCTGCTCTCGCTGATGAAACTCGGCGTGGACTTGGGCCTGTTCCCCGGCGTGGATCGGGCGTTGCCGGAGGAACTTTTCATCCTCACCCAGCCGGCGCATTTGCAGAAGTCCCATTCCGAAAAACTTTCGCCCGAGGAACGCGACCTCCACCGCGCCGACATGATGCGCGAACGCCTCAAGCAGGTCAGCCGTCCCATCGCGCTCCCGCCCAGCGCCGCGAATTGAGCCACTTTCCCGTCCGCGTCCGGCAACACAGCGTTGGACAAACGCCCTCCGGCGCGGCATTGTATTCCCAGCTATGAGCGAAGAAGCCATGAACAATTTCACGCCGCGCGCGCAGCAGGTGCTCGCGCTCGCGCGCAAGGAAGCCGACCGTTTCAACCACAATTTCGTCGGCACGGAGCATCTGCTCCTCGGCCTCATCAAACTGGGGCAGGGCGTCGCCGTCAACGTCCTCCAGAAGCTCGGCCTCGACCTCGAGACCGTCCGCATGGAGGTCGAAAAGCAGGTCGGCACCGGCCCGGATCAGAAGATGATGGGCAACATCCCCTACACGCCGCGCGTGAAAAAAGTCCTCGCGCTCGCGCAGAAGGAGGCCAAGGCGCTCAATCACACCTACGTCGGCACCGAACACATCCTGCTCGGCCTGCTCCGCGAAGGCGACGGCGTTGCCGCGCGCGTGTTGAAGAACCTCGATGTGGACATCGAAC
>JAPLTZ010000015.1 GCA_026397895.1 Verrucomicrobiota bacterium
AGCTGCCGCCGTCAGACCGTCGCGGTTTTGCCGCCGCCGAACAGGCCCTTGATCCACGCCCACGCCGCGAGCAGGCCGATGGGCCGCACATCCACGAGGCCGTAGATGCCGACGAGTTGCTGCTCGTGCGAACGGTAGCGCGGCGGCAGCAGGAGCAGGGCCTGGGAGTCGTCGCCTTCGAGACGGTGGATTTCGGAGAAGAACGCGCCTTCGCCCACGCAGTAGCGGCCGGCGGGCAGGACGAGCGTGCGCGCCGGCAGGACGATCCACGGGCGGTAGTTCAAAGTGAGTCCGCCGGTTTCATTGCGGATGAGTTTGCCGTAGGTGCGGGCGGGCACGCCGCTGATTTTGCGCGCGAGGAAAAGGTTGTTGCCCTGCGCGGCGGGCGTGAAGCGGCGGTTGCGGAACGTGATGAAATCCCACACGAACACGAGGCCGAAGTGCGAGAGCCGGAAGCTCCAGCCCGCGACGAGATACGAAATCAAAATGATGATGAGCGCCCACGCCGCGCCGATCCACGGGTTGGCCCATGCGCTAGCGGCCACGGTGGCGAGCAGGGCGGCACGGAAGGATTTGAGCGCAAGGTCCACGGTGGTGAACGGGCTGATGAGGATGAGGATGTTGATGGCGTTGGAGGCGAGGAAGACGATGAAGAAGGCGATCATCGAGACGGGAATCATCAGGGTGTTGTAGAGCCAGCTCAAGTCCACGCCCGCGAAGCCGAGGCCGGCAAGCATCGCGCTGCTGCCGCCGGTGGCGTGGAAAACGGACGCCGCGATGGGCACGAACGCGCCGGTGGCGACGAGGCCGGAGAGCTTGTGCTCGCAGGTTTCGCAGACATCAAGGGGCTTCTTGACGGCGCTGGGCAAGGCGGTGCCGGCGGTATCCTTGATGAAGCAGGCGAGGACAAGCAGCAGCGCGGGTATCCAGAAGAGGGGGTTGGCATACCACGGAAGCTTGGCTCTGGCTTCGGGCGTCTTGGCCCCGAAGTATTGCCACGCGCCGACCGCGCCGACGCCTAGGAGCGGCGAGATGGCCACACCGGTGATCATGGAGACGGTCTGGGCGACTTTCTCGGCGCCGGGCACGGTCTTGGCAATCTGGGCGTCGGATTTGTTATCGGCACGCGCAGCGCTGGGCGCGGCGCACAGGATGACGGCGATGAGCAGGAGCAGGCTCTTTTTCATGGGCGGAGTTTTGGCGAATTTGCGGCGGGTGTAAAGCGGGTTTGGGCGAATAAATATCTTGGCATTCTCCGGGTGCGCGGGTAGAAAATATGCCGGACAAAGTGCGGTTGCACGATGTCGCTTGGTGATTGTCGCCCCCTCCACGACCGCAGCCAAGCCGAGTTCCAAGTCAACTGACCGTTTTCATGAATACATTCTGTTTTGCCGTCGTGGGGGCCGCCGCCAATCAGGCGGAACTCGTTTACATCTGGCAGCAGGCCACGCCCGAGGCCAAGACCATCATCGTCTTCCTCATCTTCTTTTCCATCATGGCGTGGTTCGTCATGTTTTCCAAAGCCATCCAGATGCGCCGCGCCAAGAAGCTGAACCACCTTTTCGCCGGCGCGTTCAAGACGCAGAAGACGCCGCTCGACCTTTTCGACCAACGCATCCAGGCCGACGGCTGCCCGCAGTTCGCCGTGTATCAGGCCGGCAGTCTGGAACTCGACGCGCGCCTGAAAAATCCCGACGGCAGCCGCAAAAAATTCGTTTCGCTCAAAGGCATGGAGCATGTGAAGCGCTCGCTCGAAAACACCGTCGCGCAGGAATCGCTCAAGCTGGAATCTGGCCTCATCCTGCTCGCCATCGCCGTCAGCGGCGGGCCGTTCCTCGGCTTGCTCGGCACGGTCTGGGGCGTGATGAGCACGTTCGGGCACATCGCGCAGCAGGGCAGCGCCACGCTCGCGGCGATGGCCCCCGGCGTCGCCGCCGCGCTCATCACCACCGTCGCGGGCCTGCTGGTGGCGATTCCCTCGATGTTCGGCTACAACTGGCTCGTCCATAATCTGCGCGTGCAGACCGTCGAGCTGGACAACTTCGCGCAGGAACTCACGTCGAAGATGGAGACGGAATACCTCGAAGAGAAATGAGAAGGTTTTCCCAACGCAGTCATCTGGTCACGCTGAGCGAGATCAACATCACGCCGCTGCTTGACCTCGCGTTCGTGCTGCTCATCATCTTCATCATCACCACGCCGCTGCTGGAAAAAGGACTGGAGCTCAAGCTGCCCAAGGCCAATTCCGCTGCCGACCAGACCGTGGACAAACGCGACATCCGCACCGTGGAAGTCAGTCCGCAAGGGATTTACACGCTCGACAAGCGCCGCATGTCGCTTCCCCAGATTGAGGTTTCGCTGCGACAGGCGTTCCGCGCCAATCCGAAGACGATTGTTTACATCCGCGCCGACGAGATGGGGTTCAACAAGGATTTGTATGCGGTGATTGACTGCTGCCAGCGCAACGGCATCACGCGCTTCTCGCTCCGCACCGAACCCGCCGACCGCAAATGAGCCGCCTGCAAAAAAAATGTTTCATCGCCGCGTCCGGCATGCACCTGCTGCTGGTGGTGATTCTGCTGGTCGGCCCGGCGTTCCTCGCGGCGCACACGCGAAAGATGGAGGACAAGGACTTTAAAATCATGGACGTCATCCCCGGCAAGCTGATTGACGAGGCGTTCTCCGGCGGCGGCAAGCCGAACGCCACGCCGCCTCCACCCGCGCCGCCGCAACCGACTCCGGTCGTCACGCCGCCCACGCCTGCGCCGCCAAAAACCTTGCTGCAAAAAATCGAGAAAGTTTTCACACCCGAACCGCCCAAGCCGGAAAAGGCCGAGCCGGAAAAACCGGAGGTTGACCCGTTGGCGCTCAAAAAAGTCGTCAAGACTGCACCCGGCAAATCCAAGGACGACGCCCCGCTCAAGAAAGTCATCCGCACCGCCAAAGCCACCACGAGCAAGACGACCAGCAAAGAGACGGCGGAAGATTCCGCAGCCGAAGAGCGGGCCGCACAACGGGCCGCCGCCAAAGCGCGCGCGGCGGCCATCGGCAAATCGCTGAGCCGGCTGAACAGCAATCTCTCGACCGGCGTGGATGTGGACGTTGTTGGCCCCGGCGGCGCGGCTTACGCGAATTACGCCGACGCCCTCGCCAGCACCTATTACCACGCGTGGACGCTCCCCGACGAGGCCAGCGACGACAACGCCTCGGTCAAGGTCAAGGTCACGCTCGCGCGCGACGGCTCGGTCATCTCCGCGCGCGTCGTCCAGCCTTCGGGCAACGCCGCTCTCGACCGCTCCGTCGAGCGCGCCCTGAACCGCGTCAAATCTTTCGAGCCGTTCCCGGAAGGCTCGAAGGACAGCACGCGCACCTTCAATTTCGAATTCCAACCAAAGTTCCGCAAACTCATCGGATGAAAACTACAACCAAATTCATTTCCATCATCACCGCCGCCGCAATTCTGTCCGCCGCCACCGCGCGGGCGCAGCAGGAGGTTTTCCGCCCCATCGTGAAGGAGGGCGACGTGATGGGCTTCACCAAACCCGTGCCCATCACCGTGAGCGGCTTCTCCGGCGAGGTGGAACAGGTGTTGCGCTTCGACCTTGAAGTGCAGGGCTTCAAGCTCGTGAGCGACGGCACGCCGCAATACGAAGTTGTCGGCAGCAACGCCGGCAGCGTGCAAGCCCGACTCTCCGACCGCATCAGCAAGACGCCGATTTTCTCGAAGGCTTACACCGGCGGGTCGTTGCGGACGCGGGCGCACGCGTTGGCGGACGACGTGGTCGCGGCGTTGACCAAGCGCAAGGGCATCGGCCAGACGAAAATCGCGTTCAAGGTGGACACCGGCGCGGCGAGCGAGATTTACATCGCCGATTTCGACGGCCACAACGCCCATCCGGTCACGCGCGACAACACCATCGTCGCCGCGCCGGTGTGGGTGCCGGGGCGGCTGGCGCTCTACTACGTTTCCTACAAGCTTGGCAACGCGAACATTTTTCGCCACGACCTCGGCACGGGTGCGCGGTCGGCGTTCGCACGCTACGGCGGCTCGAATTTCAGCCCCGCCGTCTCGCCGGACGGCAGCAAGGTGGCGATGATTTTGAGCAAGGACGGCTGGGTGGACCTCTACGTCAGCAACACCGACGGCTCGGGGCTGAAACGCCTGACGCGGTCGCCGCAGGACGAGTCTTCGCCGTGCTGGTCGCCGGACGGGCAATGGGTTTTGTTCGCCGGCAAGAGCGGCGAGCGGCGCGTGCTGATGAAGGTTTCGCCGAGCGGCGGCGAGCCGGTGCGCATCCCGACTTCCGGCGTGTCGAACCCGTCCGAGCCGGAGTGGTCACCGGACGGGAAGTGGATTGTGTTCACGTCGCAGGGTAGCGGCTTCACCATCTGCGTGGTGCCGGCGGACGGCAGCGCGGCGGCGATTCCGTTGGTGGAAGGCGAGGACCCGTCGTGGTCGCCGAACTCGCGGACGGTGGTGTTCGCACGGCGGACAGGCAGCGGGCGCGTGCTGTCTGTGCTTGACGTGTTCACGAAACAATACAAGGATGTCAGCCGGATTCCGGGTGGCAATTCCCAGCCCAGTTGGGCAAAGTAATCACCGCGCCGCCAAAATTTAACATCATGAAAACAAGAAATTATCTGAACCTGCTCGTGTGCGTCCTCGCGCTGACCACCCTCGTCACCGTCGGCTGCAAAAAGAAACCCGTCGGCGTGACGCCGCTGCCGAACGCGAAATCGGGCGGTCAGGTGGGCGATTTGCCGCCGGGCGGAATTTTGCCGGGCGGTGAAAACACCGGCGGCATGGGCAACTCCGGCACCGGCACGAGCACAACCGGTTTCCCCGCTGGCCCTGGCCACGCCGGCTGGAGCGAAGACCGCGCGGCGCTACAAACGGAGACGGTTTATTTCGATTACGACAGCTCGACCATCAAGGGCAGCGAGAAGTCCAAGATTGAAAACGTCGCGGCCTACTTGAAGTCGCACGGCTCGGCGGCGGTGAAGGTGGAAGGCAATTGCGACGAGCGCGGCACGGAGGAATACAACCGCGCCCTCGGCGAGCGCCGCGCGCTGGCCATCCGCGAATATCTCATCAACTCCGGCATCACGCCCGACTCGGTGGACACGGTCAGCTACGGCGAGGACAAGCCCGCCGCGCCGGGTCACAACGAGGCGGCGTGGAAGAAAAACCGCCGCGGTGAATTTGTGGTGCTGACGGCACCAAAGTGATCGGGTCTGTTGGTTGTTCCGCCCCGCTCGCAAGAGCGGGGCGGTTTTTTTGCGGCCCGCTTTGCCGCTTTACTAAACGGCGGGGCGGGCGTATTTTTCCGGCAGAAAGAGAAATTTTATGAATGCAATTTTAGCCGTGTTGGGGTTGGGCGGGGGCGAACTGGTGCTGGTGCTGGTCGTCATCCTTGTCCTGTTTGGCGCGAAGCGGATTCCCGAATTTGCCAAGGGCCTCGGCAAAGGCATCAGCGAATTCAAAAAGGCTTCCCGCGAAGTGACGGATGCAATCGAGAACGAGCAAACCACGCCGACCCCGAAAGCGCCCACCACCCCGGCCACGCCGCAAAATCAGCCGCCATCTCCCGGCCCGGAAACCAAGGTTGTCTGACCTTGGATGATTCTCTGGCGCAGTTCTCATGGCCGATTCCACTGAAGAACCACGGGATGTGGAAGAGGGCGGCGGTCCGGTCAAATCCTTCCTCGAACACCTCGAAGATTTCCGCTGGCTGCTGGTCAAAACCAGCGCGGCGCTGGGCATCAGCTTCATCGTCTGCCTCTACGCCATCCCGCAGATTGTCTGGGTGCTGAAATGGCCGCTCACGCGCGCGGCGCTGGTGCGGGCGGCGGCGGACGAGCGCCGGACGGTGGTGCGACTGGGGACGAACACCGTCGGCACGCTGCAATTGGAGACCAACCGCTTCGGCGCGCTGGACCTCGGCACGAACTGGTTCTCGGTCATCCAGCTTGAGCCGGTGGCCTTCGGCAGCAACATCTTCCTCACTGTCCGCGCCGAACCCAACCCGCCGACCGCCACCATGCTCAAGTCGGCGACCAGCCTCGTTTATCTCGATCCGTCCGCACCGTTTCTGTCGTCCATGCAACTGGCGTTTTACGGCGGCATCCTGCTGGCGTCGCCGTTCATCTTTTTCTTTGGGGCACAATTCGTTCTGCCGGCGCTGAAGGTGAAGGAGAAGAAATACGTTCTCCGGGCGGCGTTCATCGGGGTGGGGCTGTTTCTTTCCGGCGTTTCGTTCTGTTATTTCTTCGTGATGGCGCGCGCGCTCAAGTTCGCCGAGTGGTGGGCGATCTGGATGGGCGTGAAAGTCCCCGAGTGGCGCGCGGAAACGTATTTCAGCTTCGTGACCAAGTTCATGCTCGGCATGGGGCTGGGGTTCGAGTTGCCGGTGGTGCTGCTGGCGCTGGTGAAAATCGGGCTGCTGAATTATCAGACCCTGCGCGGCATGTGGCGCTACATGATCGTCATCAACCTCGTGCTGGGCGCGCTGCTGACCACGCCGGAAGTCTACACGCAGGTCGTCATGGCCGTGGTGCTGTATGCCCTCTACGAAATCAGCGTGTGGATCGCCTGGTATTGGGAACGCCGCGACCGCCAGCGCGAAGCCGCCGGCACGGACTGAAAACGACCTTTACAAATGGGTGATACGGTTTAGTTTTCCGGCAACAAACCAAATTATGCGTAATTCCATTTTCTCCCTTTTGAGCGGTGCGGCGGCGGCTTTGTTTGCCGTCGGTTGCGCCGGGCCGGAACAAAAACTCGGTCGCGGCCTCAACAACTCCCTCGAAGTCTTCCGCGGCGGCGAAATGCGCCGCAGCATCGAACAAACCACCATCTTTGAATGTCCCGAAGCCGGCTACACCACCGGCGTCGTGCGCGGTTTCAATCGCACCCTCGC
>JAPLTZ010000010.1 GCA_026397895.1 Verrucomicrobiota bacterium
GCTGGGCGCGGCGGAGGGCGTCGTTGATCAGGCTCATGCGTAGATGGCTCCTTCCAGTTCGCGGACGGCGAGGCCGACCATTTGGAAATTGATCCGTTCGCGCTGCTGCACGAAGCCGGCGAGGAGGGCCTTGTCGCAAAGCGCATTGACGAGGCGGGGCACGCCGCCGCTGTAATTGTAGATGCGCCACAGCGCGGGCGCGGTGAAGTAGGGCGCGCCTTTCGCGCCGGAAACGGCAAGGCGATGGCGCACATACTGGCTCAATTCCGAATAGCTCAACGGCCGCAGGTGAAAGCGCACGGTGATGCGCTGGCGGAGCTGG
Source organism: Verrucomicrobiota bacterium (assembly GCA_026397895.1). GTDB lineage: Bacteria > Verrucomicrobiota > Verrucomicrobiia > Limisphaerales > JAFMIX01 > JAFMIX01. Next base: position 323 of record JAPLTZ010000010.1, read on the forward strand.
CGGAGCTTGTGTTGGTTCAGGCGGTCGCGCAATTCCGGCTGGCCCATGAGGACGATTTGCAGGAGCTTGCGGCTGTCGGTTTCGAGGTTGGAAAGTAAACGCACCTGCTCCAGCAGGTCGTCGGTCAGGTCCTGCGCTTCGTCAATGATGATCAGGCAGTCGCGGTTGTTGGCGACCTGTTCGAGGAGAAATTCGTTGATGAGCGCGACAGTTTCCAAGCGGTCGAGGCCCTTGACCTTGAGGCCGAACTCCATGGCGATGGCCTTCATCAACTGCTCGGCGTCGAGCACGGGGTTGAGGATGAGCGCGGTGGCGAAAGTTGCGTGGTCGAGCTGTTCCATGAGCGCGCGGCAGAGGGTGGTCTTGCCCGCGCCAACTTCGCCGGTGAGCTGCACGAAGCCCTTGCGCTGCTGGATGCCGTAGAGCAGATGGTTGAAGGCCTCGCGGTGTTTGGCGGTGTAAAAGAGGAACCGCGGATTCGGCGTCAGGTCGAACGGCGATTCGGTCAGTCCGTAGTATTGCAGATACACGCGGTTCTTGTAGCAGAAATGCGGGGATGGGCAAGCCGCGAACGGTGCGGCGGGGCTGGCATGGTTCTGGCGGAGCGCGGAATTTATTCCGCGAGTCCCAAGACCGGCCAAAACACGCGGAATAAATTCCGCGCTCCGGCAAGCCCTGTCGCCAACCGGCCCACTGGCTCGCTGCCTCTGACTCGCGGCGACATTGACACTCTGCGCCCGCCGGCTATATTTTCCGGCCTTTTATGAATAAGAATCCGCATGTGGCCGTGGTCGGTGCGACGGGAGCCGTCGGCATCGAAATGATCAAGACGCTGGAGAAGCGCAATTTCCCGGTGGGCAAACTTACCCTGCTCGCTTCCGCACGTTCCGTGGGCAAGAAACTCAAGTTTCGCGGGCAGGATGTGACCGTCACCGAGCTGACGAAGGATTCGTTCGCGGGCATTGACATCGCGCTGTTCAGCGCCGGCGGCAGCATCTCGAAGGAGTTTATCCCCGCTGCGGTCAAGGCCGGCTGCGTGGTCGTGGATAACTCCAGCGCGTTCCGCATGGACGCCAACGTCCCGCTCGTCGTGCCGGAGGTCAACGCCGCTGACGTGAAGAAACATCAGGGCATCATCGCCAACCCAAATTGCACCACGGCCATCACGCTCATGGCGTTGTATCCGCTGCACCAGGCGTTCGGCGTGAAGCGCATTTTCGCCTCCAGCTACCAGGCCGTGAGCGGCACGGGCGCGAAGGCGTTGGAAGAACTCGAACGTCAGGTGGAACAGATCGTCACCAAGAAGCCGGTGACGAAGGAAGTTTATCCGCACCAGATCGCGTTCAACGTGATCCCGCATGTGGATTCCTTTTTGCCGAGCGGCTACACGAAGGAAGAGATGAAGATGGAGAACGAAGGCCGCAAGATCATGCACCACCCGAATTTCCGGGCGAGCGTGACGTGCGTGCGCGTGCCGGTGTATCGCTCGCATTCCATCGCAGTCAGCGCGGAATTTGAAAAGCCGGTGAGCGTGGAAGCCGCGCGCGCCGTGCTCAAGAAAGCTCCCGGCCTCGACCTCGTGGACGAGCCGGAGAACAAGAAATATCCCATGCCGCTCTTCACCTCCGAGAAATACAACTGCGAAGTCGGCCGCATCCGCGTGGACTGCGCGCTCGATAACGGCCTGTGCTTCTGGGTCAGCGGCGACCAACTGCTCAAGGGCGCCGCGCTCAATGCCGTGCAGATTGCGGAAGAGCTGTTGAAGTAAGCGGCGGCAGGCTGGCCGGAGTTTTTTGAAACGTCCGCGCTTGCATTTGCGTCTGGAGACTTGCCGGGCGGACGGGTAATGTCTGGCCGTCCTGCGACCAACGCCATGACGAACAAAAAATTCATGCTCATCGCCGGCGAGGCGAGCGGCGACCTGCTCGCCGCGGAGCTGGTGATGACGTTGCGGGAAGCGCCGGCGTTGCAGGCGGCGGTTTTCCCGCCGGAATTTTTCGGCGCGGGCGGCGAGTGGCTGGAAGCCGCCGGCGTGGAACTCGCCTTCGACCTCACGCAGCACGCGGTCATCGGCATGTCAGACGTGCTGAAAAATTACCGCAAGTTTCGCCGGCTGTTCAATCAACTGCTCACGCTCGCCATCGAACGCCAGCCGGACGTCATCGTCTGCGTGGATTTCTCCGGGTTCAACCGCCGCTTCGCCCACGCCGTCCGGCGCTACGTCCGTTCGCGCGGGAGCTTCTGCAACTGGAATCCGAAGATCGTGCAATACGTCTCGCCGCAGGTCTGGGCGTCGCGCCCGGAGCGGGCGTATCAGCTCGCGGAAGATTGGATTTGCTGCTGAGCATTTTCCCGTTCGAGCAGGATTGGTATGCCGCGCGCGTGCCGAAGCTGCGCGTGGAATTCGTCGGCCACCCGATGGTGGAGCGCTTCGACAACGTCGAGCGGAAAGGCGCGGCGGCGCCGTTGCTGTTGCTGCCGGGCAGCCGGAAGGCGGAGCTGGAACGGCATCTGCCGGTGATGCTGGCGGCGTTGAAGCTGCTGAAGAACGACGCGCCGAACCTCACGGCGCGGATGGTGTTGCCGGACGCGGCGCTGGCGGAACTGGCGAAGCAGTTGGGCGCGCCGGCGGATTTGGAGATCCAGATCGGCGACCTGCCCGCCGCGCTCGCCTGCGCGGATGTGGCCATCGCCTCGACGGGCACGGTGACGATGGAATGCGCGTTCTTCGGCGTGCCGACGGTGGCGCTCTACAAGACTTCGTGGCTGACCTACCAGATCGGCAAACGCATCGTGACGGTGAAGCATCTGGCGATGCCGAACCTGCTGGCGGGCGAGGAGATTTTCCCGGAATTCATCCAGGACGCAGCCACGCCGCAGGCCATCGCGAACACCGCGTTTGATCTGTTGTGCGACGAAATGAAGCGCGGGCAGATCAAGGCCAAGCTGGCAGAAGTCGTCGCGGGGCTCGGCGGGCTGGGGGCGAACCAGCGGGCGGCGGAGGCGATTCTGGGGCTGCTGCGATGAAGGAGTTGACCAGCGCGCGGTGGATCAAGGTGAAGGGGATTCTCTTTCTCGTGCTCGGCTTGCTGGCGGCGGGGTTGCTGGTGCTGGAGCAGCCGACGGGGAAAACGGTTTTCCTGCTGGCGGCGGCGATCTGGTGTTTCTGCCGGTTCTACTATTTCGCGTTCTACGTCATCGAGAAATACGTTGACCCGGGCTACCGGTTTTCGGGGCTGGGGTCGTTTGCCGGCTATCTGTGGCGGACGCGGCGCGGGAAATAGTCCGGCGGCAATTCCCGTCGCAACTTTGGCAACGCACGGCGAGAGCTTGACAGGGAATTATGTTGTTCTAGTTTCCAAGCAGCAGTCAACGTATGGTCAAACCTTAACCAGGAGTCTCCAATGGACATACATCATCCGTTCGTCAGTGAGTTCCCCGAACACCGCGAAGTCATCCGCCACCTCCGGCTGAGCGACAACAAATTCCGGCAGATGTTCGAGGAGTATCATCAGCTCGACGACGAAATCTGCCGCATCGAGGAGGACGTCGAATACGCCACCGACCAGCAGATCGACGAGCTGAAGTTCAAGCGCGCGAAATTGAAGGACGCCCTCTACGCGCTCGTCCGCCGGCAGGCGGCGGCGGTCGTTTAAGCGGGGCAAAACAGCGGTTCGTGCCGCGGCGCGGGGAAAGAGACCTGCGACGAACGGACAGACTGCATACCACTTTCTGGAAAAAGAAAACCACCGGCGCTGAAAGCCGGTGTTTTTTTTTCGGGCCGTTTTGGAATCAGTGTGAATGGCTTTCGGCTTTTGTTTTCTTCGCCTCTTCGACCACCTTTTCCGCCGCCTCGCGCGGCATTTCCTCGTAGTGGCTGAATTCCTCCTTGTGGACGCCACGCCCGCCGGTCAGCGAACGGAGCGTGCTGGAGTAGTGGTAAAGTTCCTTTGCTGGCACCTGCGCCTTGATGACCTGGAACGAGCCTTCGGTGTCCATGCCTTGGATTTTTCCGCGCCGGCTGGAGAGGTCGCCCATCACCTTGCCCATGCAATCCTCCGGGATGAGGATTTCCACGTTGTCAATCGGTTCAAGCAGGCACGGCTTGGCGGCGGTGAACGCCTCCTTGAACGCAAAATAACCGGCGATCTGGAACGCGATGTCCTTGGAATCCACCGGGTGCATCTTGCCGTCGTAGAATTCAATCTTCACGTCCGTCACGCGGCAGCCGGCGAGAATTCCTTCCGTGCAGGCCTGGTTGACGCCCTTCTCGACGGCGGGCACGAAGTTGCGGTCCACGTTCTGCCCGACGAGCGACTGGAGAAACTCCACGCCGCTGTCGCGCGGCCGGGGCTCGACGCGCATCCAGACCTCGGCGAACTGGCCCGCGCCACCGGTCTGCTTTTTGTGGCGATGCTTCGAGTCGCCCTTGCCCTTGATCGTCTCGCGATATTTCACGCGCGGCTCGGCGAGGTCAACGTGGACGTTGTGCCGCCGCCGCAGCCGGTCGGCGACGACTTCGAGGTGCAGCTCGCCCTGCGCCGAGAGAATCGTCTGGTGCAGTTCGCCGTCAACGTAGTGCAGGAACGTCGGGTCTTCGTGGTGGAGCGCGGCGAGGCCGGAAGCAATCTTGTCCTCCTCGCCCTTCACCTTGGCGACGAGCGCGGCGTGGATGTTCGGCTTGGGGTAGGCGACCTTGGGCAGCGTCACGGCGCGCTTGGGATGGCAGAGCGTGTTGCCGGTGTGGGTGTCCTTGAGCTTCACCGTTGCGCCGATGTCGCCCGCGCCGAGCGTGTTGACGGCGGTGCGGTTCTGGCCGTTGAGCTGGTAAATCTGCCCGATGCGCTCGCTGACCTTGCGGTCGCTGTTGAACAGATCCATGCCCGTGGAAACCGCACCCGCATACACGCGGAAGAACGACAGCTCGCCGAAATGCGCCTCGCTCATCGTCTTGAAGACGTAGACGGCGGTCTCGGCGTCGTCGAGCGCGATCATCGTGTCCTGGCCGGCGGCGGTGTGGGCGGGGACTTTCTTGCGGTCCACCGGCGACGAGCCGTATTTGGCGATGAAATCCATGAGCCGCGCCACGCCGATGTTGTTTTCCGCCGACGCGGCGAACAGCGGGATGAACAGCTCCTTCTGCACCGCCGCGTGGATGCCGCTGCGGAATTCCTCCTCCGAAAGACTGCCTTGCTCGAAATATTTGTTCATCAGCGTGTCGTCTGATTCGGCGATGTGCTCGATGAGTTCGCGGTGGAGTTCCTTCGCCTTCGTCTCCCATTCGCCGGTGGCGGGTTCTTCGGTATATTTGCCGCTGCCGTCGGTGGCGTAGGTGACGATCTCG
>JAPLTZ010000131.1 GCA_026397895.1 Verrucomicrobiota bacterium
CAGCGGCCCAACCTCTACGTCGGCTGGCATCACGAGTGGAATCCCGGCTCGCACACGCTGCTGCTGCTCTCGCGGCTGGACGACACGCTCACGTTCGCCGACCCGAACGCGAAGATAAATTTCTACCGCTACGGCACGTTCAGCCGCACGCCGCTTTCGTTCGCCGCGCAGAATTTTGCCGTGACCAACCGCCGCGACTTCGCCGCCTACACCGCCGAGTTGCAGCAGATTCAGACGTGGCGCGAGCACACGTTCGTCGCCGGCGCGCGCTACCAGCACGGCGACGTGGACATGACCGCGCAGGTGGATAATCCCTTCAACTTTCCCACGCTCGTCAGCGCGCAGGACATCAGCACGCGGCTGCAACGCGCCAGCGGCTACATCTACGACCAGTGGCAGATTTTCGACCCACTCCTGCTCGTCGGCGGCATCGCCTACGACTGGCTCGAATACCCGCGCAACGTGGACATCGCGCCGATTGACCCGTCGCTCACGTCGCGCTCGCAGGTCTCGCCGAAGCTCGGCTTCATCTGGACGCCGCTGCCGACGACGCATCTGCGCGGCGCATGGACGCGGTCGCTGGGCGGCGTGTTCTTCGACAACAGTGTGCGCATCGAGCCGGTGCAGGTAGCCGGATTCAACCAAGCCTTCCGCAGCCTCGCGCCGGAATCCGTCGCCGGCCTCGTGCCGGGAACAAGCTTCGAGACGTGGTCGCTCGCGCTGGATCACGAGTTCAAGGCCACGCGCACCTACGTCGCCGTCGAGGCCGACCTGCTCACGTCCGACGCGATGCGCACCGTGGGCATCGTGACGAACGCCTTCTTCCCCGTCGCGGATTCGCCGTCCGGCACGCGGCAGTCGCTGGATTTCCGCGAACGCACGCTCGCCGTCACGCTCAACCAGCTCGTCGGGCGCGACTGGTCGTTCGGCGCGCGCTACGCCATCAGCGACGCGGAACTGCGCGGGCGCTTCGTGGACGTGCCGTCGTCCGTGGCGTTCGTCAGCAGCGCAAACCAGAATTCCGAGGCCGTCCTCCAGCAGCTCACGCTCGCGGCGAACTATAATCATCCGCACGGCTTTTTCGCCCGCGCCGAGTCCGTGTGGACGCAGCAGTCAAATCGCAACGGCTCGGCGGCGCTCGCGGACGCGGACTTCTGGCAGTTCAATCTTTATGCGGGCTGGCGGTTCTGGCAGCGGCGCGCGGAGCTGCAACTCGGCCTGCTGAACGTGGGCAATCAGGATTACCAGTTGAATCCGGTGAATCTGACCTACGCCCAGCCGCGCGGTCGCGAGTTCATGGCGCGGTTGAAATTCAATTTCTGACGCGATGGCCCAAGACGCGCGAAATCCCCTGCGGCGCGGCGGCGTCATCGGCGCGGCGCTCGCGATCGGCGTCGGGCTGGCGCTGCTGTTCTTCAAGTTCGGCCTCGGCCTCGTGCATCTGAGCTACGACCTGCCGTTCGCCGTCAAACCCATCGTCCAGCCGCAGGACGTGGTGATGGTTTATCTGGACGACGATTCGCACAAGGAACTGAACCAGCCTTACAACGCGCCGTGGGATCGCGCGCTGCACGCCCGCCTGCTTGACCGCCTCACCGCCGAAGGCGCGCGCGCCGTGCTGTTCGACATCGTGTTCAGCGACCCCGGCCCGAGCGCGGAGGCCGACGCCGAACTCGTCCGCGCCATCAAGGCCAACGGCAAAGTCGTGCTCGCGGTGGATTGCGTGCCGGCGGCCTACGGCGTAGAAGGATTGCTGGCGAAAAAATTCGACCCGCCGCATCCGATGTTCAGCGAAGTCGCCGCCGACCTCGGCTCGGCCGAAGTGAATCCCGACGACGACCTCGTGATGCGCAAGCACGTGCCCAGTTCGCCGGACGACCCGGTGGCGGGCGAAAGCTGGGTGATGGCCAAGCTCATCGGCGCGGAAGTGACAAAGAACCCGGCGAACAGCGACCGCGAACGCTGGCGGAATTTTTACGGCCCCGCGGCGACGCTGCCCAACGTCAGCTTTTACCGCACGGTGATGACGAACATCACGAATCCGCTGCCGCCGGGATATTTCAGCAACAAGGTCGTGTTCGTCGGCGCGCGGCTGCTCACCAAGTTCGGCGGCCAGCGCAAAGACGAATTCCCCACGCCGCACTCGCGCTGGACGAAGCAGGTGAGCTTCATGCCCGGCGCGGAAATCCACGCGATGCAGTTCCTGAATCTCACGCGCGGCGATTGGCTGCGCCGCCTGCCGAAATGGGCCGAGGTCGCCGCGCTGGTTTTCGCCGGCGCGCTCGCGGGGTTTGGGCTGGTGCGCTTCCGTCCCGTCGTGGCGACGGGCGTGGCCGTGCTCGCCGCGTTGCTGGTGAGCGGGCTGGCTTACGTTTCGTTCGCGCACTGGCTGGTGTGGTTTCCGTGGCTGCTCGTGATTGCGCAAATCTTCGTCGCGCACGCGTGGTCGGTGGTGTTCAACTCCGTCCAGCTCTACGTGCAAAACAAATTGTTCGAGAAGTCGCTGGAGATGTATCTCTCGCCGAAGCTCGTGAAGAAATTCGCCGCGAACAAGGATTTGCTCCAGCCCGGCGCGAAGAAGGAGACGCTCACCATCCTGTTCAGCGACATCGCCGGGTTCACCACGATTTCCGAAGGCATGGATTCGGACGAGCTGGCGAAGCACATGAACGCCTATTTCCAAAGCGCCGTCTCGGACTGCATCCACCACACCGACGGCACAATCGTGAAATACATCGGCGACGCCATCTTCGCGTTCTGGAACGCGCCCGATCCGCAGTCCGACCACGCCGTGCGCGCGTGCGAGGCGGGGCTGCGCTTCCGCGACCAGCCGGCGCAATTCATGAACGGCCAGCAACTCATCACGCGCATCGGCCTGCACACGGGCGTGGCGAACGTGGGCAACTTCGGCAGCACCACGCGCGTGGATTACACCGCGCTCGGCGAGAACATCAACCTCGCCTCGCGCATGGAAGGCCTGAATAAATATCTCGGCACGGAAGTGCTCATCACCGGCGACACGCACAAGGAAATCACCGGCAAACTGCTCACGCGCTTCCTCGGCGATTTTCGGCTGAAAGGTTTCGAGCGCAGCGTGGCCGTCCACGAACTCGTCGGCAAACCGGACCAGGCGGAAACCTTCCGCGCCGCGCACGAGGCGTTCGCTGCCGCGCTGCAATTGTTCCGCGAAAAGAAGCTGGCCGAAGCCGAGGCCGCATTCCACCGCGTGCTGGAGCTTTCACCGAAGGACGGCCCGGCGAAGTTTTACCTCAAGCATCTGGCCGAGTTGTGCGACCATCCGCTGCCCGCCGACTGGTCAGGTGAAGTGGAGTTGAAGGAGAAATAAGTTGGAGTCCAGCCTTTAGGCTGCTTCGCCCGACACGCCCGCAGCTCCGAACTTGGCAGTCGCCCTTGTCGTGTAGGCGCGGGGAAAGCGGCGATAAATCGCACGCAGTCCAAACGCTCCGCGTTGGCGGAGCCGCACCAAGCTTCGCGCCAGCGTTTGGACTGCGTGTGCTTCAGCACCGCTTTGAGCCGCCCGCCACTTTCGCCTTTGCTGGGACGCGCGCGAAGCCCGATTGGGAACAAAATTTCTGTTGGACTACGACTTACAACCGAAATACTGTCGCCTCATGAAACAAGATAGGCGGAACTTCAATCCGCAGATTAATAGTTTGGCAAAGAGAGAATCCCTCGTGCGCTGCTGAGATGAAATACTGGGTCAAACGCATCGCTCTGAAGTCTGGAGAGGTCGTCACGGAGCGGGAATTGTTGCCGACCGAGAATCTCTTTGAAGGGACGCCGCCCGTGGTTGGGGATACCTTGAGCGTCCGTTGTCGTGGCCGCGAATTTCGCGCTCGAGTCATTTGGGGAAATTGGCCGGATAGGAGCGACAAGCTGCCGGATTCGGTCACAATTCCATTGCGTGTCGAAGAGCTATGAACCCAGTTGCGGACGAAACGCCGAACGTCAGGATAGGCGGAAGTCATTCTGGGTTGTAAGCCGTCCTACCGCAGAAACAATTCCGCCGCCGCATCGGCGAAGCGCAGGCCGCGCGGTGTGAGCCGGAAGTTTTCCGCGGTGCGTTCGCCCCAGCCTTTGGCCGTCAGTTCGTCCATCGCTGCCGCCCATTCGCCGCGCAGATCAAAGCCGGTCACGCGCTGGAACTCCGCGAACGGCCAGCCCGCATTCATCCGCAAGCCAAACGCCGCCGTCTCGCCCGCGCGCCGGAGCGGCGACAGTTCTTCGCGCGATTCGATGGCGCGTCTGCCTTTCTCCAGTTGCTCGCAGTAGAGCTGGGTGTTGCTCCAGTTCTTCGTCCGCACGCCGGCGACGTAGCCGGTAGCGCTGGGGCCGAGGCCGTGGAATTGGCCGCCGCGCCAGTAATTCAGGTTGTGTTGGCAGGCGCGGCTGGGAATGTTGATAGTTGATAGTTGATGGTTGATAGATTTATCGCGGGCGTAGTTCGCGATTTCGTATTGGTGAAAGCCGGCGGCGGCGGAAGTGGCGATGAGTTCGTCATACATCGCGCAGGCAAGTTCCTCGTCCACGGCGAATTCGCCGGCGTGGAGCTGCGTGAAGAGCGGCGTGTCTTCCTCGTAGATGACTTCGTAGCTGGAAAGATGTTCGCTCTGCATGGCGATGGCTTCGCGGAGCGTCGCGCGCCAGATGTCCATCGTCTGCGTGGGGATGGCGAACATGAGGTCGAGGTTCACGTTGTCGAAGCCGGCGGCGCGGAGGGTGTCGTAGGATTTGAAGACCATCCCGCGGTTGTGGACGCGGCCGAGGCGGTCGAGCAGGTTTTCATCGAGCGACTGCACGCCCATGGAGATGCGGTTGACGCCGAAATCACGGAGCAGCTTCGCCTTGTCGGCGGAGACGGTGGCGGGGTTGCATTCGATGGTGAACTCCTCCGCGCCGAGGAGGTTGAGCCGTTCCATCGCCTGCAAGATGGTTTTCCACTGCGCGAGGTTGAGCATCGAGGGTGTGCCGCCGCCGAAGAAAACCGTGTGCGGTTTCAATTCCGGTGCGACAAGTTCCAACTCGCGGACAAGGGCGGCGACGTAGCGGTTGACGAGTTCGCCGCTCGCGGCTTCAGAGAAGAACGCGCAATATTCGCATTTCTGCGCGCAGAACGGGACATGCACGTAGAGGCTGGTGACGGGCGGGCAAACTTCGGTCATGCTTCAATTAGAAACGAAAAAGCCCCCGCGGGAAAGCGCGGAGGCCTTTTCGATGATGTTCGCCCGCCGGTCAGCCCGCCACGACGCGCTGGACGTTTTCAGCCTTCGGGCCTTTGTCGCTGGTGACGACCTCGAAACTGACGGCGTCGCCCTCGTTCAAGGTCTTGAAGCCGCTGCCCTGGATGGAGGTGTGGTGCACGAAGACATCCTGCCCCGTGTCCTGCAGGATGAAGCCGAAACCTTTTTTGTTATCGAACCATTTCACTTTGCCGCTGGCCATAGGTGCTCCTGGAGTTGCTTGAGACGCGGCCTGAAAAACGAAAAGACACCGCTGACCAATCAGCCGGTGTCTTATTCCATTCAACAGAACCACATACGTCTCAAAGTTATTGCGACTATGAGACGGTTTTCTGAAAGGTCAAGGGGAATTCCGCTGTTTCGCGCGCAAGCCCGCCGGGCCGGGCGTGGCGAAAATCACTCCGGTTTGCCGCCCGGTTTCTTTTCCAGCGCCGCCACGCGCCGGAGCAGTTCGGGCAGCTGCTGCATGGCGAGAAACTGCCGCTTCGTCTGCTTGTCCGGTTGGGCGGGCGTCCCCCACTGCTTTTCGCCGGCGGGAACATCACGCATCACGCCGGACTGCGCGGCGATCACGGCGTTGTCGCCGATATTGATGTGCCCGGCCAGCCCCACCTGGCCGCCCAGCACGACGTTGTTGCCCAGCTTCACGCTGCCGGAGATGCCGGTCTGCGAGCAGACGATGCAATGCTCGCCGATGACGTCGTTGTGCGCGATCTGCACGAGGTTATCAATCTTTGTGCCGCGCCCGATGACCGTCGCGTCGAGCGCGCCCCGGTCAATCGTCACGTTTGCGCCGATCTCCACGTCGTCGCCGATGATGACGTAGCCGATCTGCGGCACTTTGCGGTGCGCGCCGGCGTCCGGCACATAACCAAAACCGTCCGCGCCGATGAC
>JAPLTZ010000166.1 GCA_026397895.1 Verrucomicrobiota bacterium
GTTCTCCTTGAGGATGACGTGGCCGACGGCCATCCAGAACGCCGCGTCGCTGCCCTGGTGCAGCGGAATCCATTCGTCGGCGACCTTCGAGGTCTGGCTGAAATCCGGCGAGAACACGACGACCTTCGAGCCGTTGTGCCGCGCTTCCACGAGGAAATGTGCGTCCGGCGTGCGGGTCATCAGCACGTTCGAGCCGACAGTGGCGATGAACTTCGAGTGATACCAGTCTGCGCTCTCGGCGACGTCGGTCTGCTCGCCCCAGATTTCCGGCGAGGCCGGCGGAAGGTCGCAATACCAGTCATAGAACGACAGCGAAACGCCGCCCATGAGCTGGCAGAACCGCGCGCCCGCCGCGTAGCTCAACATGCTCATCGCCGGAATCGGCGAGAAGCCCACGATGCGATCCGGCCCGTGGCGCTGGATCGTGTGGATGTTTGCCGCGGCCATGAGCTCGTTGATTTCGGGCCAGGAGATGCGGCGGAAACCGCCCTTGCCGCGCGCGGTCTGATATTTTTTCCGCGATTCGGGATCGCTGACGACGGAGTTGTAGGCGGCGACGGGGTCGTCGGGATGCGCCTTCTTCGCCTTGCGCCAGAGGTCGAGCAGCGCGCCGCGGATGTAAGGATACTTCACGCGGATGGGGCTGTAGATATACCACGAATAGCTGATACCGCGCTGGCAGCCGCGCGGTTCGTAGGGCGGGATGGTTTTGTCAATGATCGGGTAGTCGAGCGCCTGGAGTTCCCAGACGACGACGCCGTTCTTGACGTAGATTTCCCAACTGCACGAGCCGGTGCAATTCACGCCGTGCGTGCTGCGGACTTTTTTGTCGTAGGCCCAGCGGTTGCGGTAGAACGATTCCCAGGTGCGGTCACCGGGGGCAAAGATGTCTTGAATCCAGCTCATGTGATTATTTCCTCCGGCGCTGCAATTTGACGTCGCGGCCGCGGCTCTGGCGCTGGCTGCGGAAGTGGAACACCAGTCCGACCAGCATCGCCAGCGCGATGCCGCCGCCCACGGGGACGAACGACGCCTGCGCCGGCGCGGGCTTGGACGGGTCGAGCGTCGAGAAATACTTGGCGAGGTGCATCGCTTCCTGCTTGGTCACCGGATGCCGCTTGTAATGCGGCGCCATGACCTTGTAACCGGCCTGTTCGATGCCCGAAATCAGCGGCGTCATGCCGCCCACCTTGGCGAAGACGCCCGTGAGGTCCGGGCCGAGATTGCCGCCCGTGCCCGCCGCCGTGTGGCACGCAGCGCAAGCGAGGCCGCCGTTGCGCAGTGGTTCGTTGCCGAGGAAAAGCAATCTGCCGAGCGCGGCATCCGGCGGCGTCATCTTGGCCAGGAACTGCGCTTGAATGCGGACTTCCTCGGCCTTGAGGCGCTCGCGGATGTCGGGAACTTTCAGGAATTCCGCCAGCGCGGCAATCTGTTCGTCCGGCATCGGCCCGACGTTTTTCTCCATGCGCTTGATGGCGGTTTTTAACTGTTCCGCCGGCCAGGCCGTGGCCGGCGTGAGTTCCGGGCCGTTGAGTTTGATGCCCGCGAGGCTGTGGCAGCCGGCGCACGAGATCATGAAGCGCGCGGCGACGAGGTCGCGGTTGGTCGAACTGCCGGATGCTGCGGAAACTGCGGGCAGATTCGTCGTCGTTTGGGCGGACAGTCTGGCGCTGACAGCCAGCAGAAGCGCCAGGCAGACGACGCCCGCGCGCCAGCCGTTTGCGTTGAAGGTCGAATTCAGTTTGAGGTGCACGGTGTTTATTGGTTGCGAGCAAGAAACTAACATCCCACCGGGCTGCCGCCTTGACCTGCGTCAAGAAAGCCTGCCGCCGGGCCGGGATTTCGCCGGGCTGCGGGCCAGAGCAAAGCGCCCCGCCGGCGTCGCGCCGGGCGGGGCGGGGCTGCCGGTTTACACTTCAGAAAGTGAGGGTGAGCTGCGCGTAGAACCAGTTGGCGTCCGTCGCGCCGCCGACGCCGGCGAGCGATTGATTCACGTAATCGCCGGTGAAGAAGTGGCCGTAGCCGGCCTCGAGCTTGGCGTTGCGGGGGAGCGCGTAGGTGGCCACCACGTCCAGCTCCGTGCCGACGAAGCTGTTGTAGCCGGCGTTCGCGCCGTAGCCGCCGGTCGTGCGCGCGCCGCCGCCGACGTTGTAGAAAGTGTCGTGCGTGTCGGCGAGCCAGAAGCCGTGGCCCTCGATGGCGATGTTCAGTTTTGGCGTGGGCTTGAGCGTCAAAGTGCCGCGCACGTCATGGATGTTTTGCAGCGAGACAAAATCCATGTAGCCATAAAATTTGTGGTTCGTGGGGAAAAGGTTTTCAAACGTGCCGTGCTTGTCGTCGCCGGCGTTGCTGTCGCCGGAGGCGAAGGCGTATTCGACGCCGAGGCGCGGCGCGGACCAGACGTTGGTGAAGGTGTAGCCGGCCTGCGCCACGAACATGTAGGCGTCCTGCGTCAGACGCGCGGCAGTGGCCGCCGGCGCGAAGCTGCCGAACTGATACGCGCCTTCCAGCGTGTAGTCGAAACCGCCGAACTCGCCGGGCTTGGATTTCAGGCGGCCACCGACGGTGTAGATGTCGCGGGCGGTCGGCTGCGGGAATTGCGGGCTGGGCTCTTCGCTGACGGCCGAGCGGGACGAGTTGCGGGCGAGGAAATACAGGTCGAGGGTGTTCTTCGGAACAATCTTGGCGCTGGTGGCATAGACACCGGAGAACCAGTCGAAGCCGTTGTCCACATCGAAGCGACCGTCCTCGGGGATGACGACGTGCGAGGTGAAAAAGTCCGCACCGAACCAGTCGTTCTGCCAGCGCACCTTCGCGGCGTCGAACACGCGGGCGATGTTATTCCAGCCAAACGCGCCGACGAGGCGCTCCTCGCCGTAGCTCAATTCCTGGCGGCCGAGCTTGAGCGACACGGGGAATTCCTTGAGGTTGCCGAGGGTGAGGTAGGCCTGGTGCAGGTCAATGTTGTCGGCCTCCGGGCCGGCGCCCTTGCGCTTGGCGGTGCCGGCGACGGCGGGGACGTTGGCGTAGGCGAAGCGTTCGTCGTTGTAGGCCGTGCTGCTCTGGGCTTCGGCGTAAATGCTCCACCATTTTTCGGTGTAGCCGATGTGCAGGCGGAAACGGTTCAGCAGATAACTGTTGTTCACATCTGCGCCGTGGTCGCGGAAATCCACCGAGCCGCTGACGCCGGCGATGGCCATGCCCTGCCTGGATTCGGCGCGCAACCGGTCTTCGCCGCCGATGTCCCACTTGGCGGCGGAGGGATTCTGCTGACGCAGATAATCATTGATCAGGCCGGCACTGGCGGCGGGCTTGTTCTGCACCTGCGTCGGGGTTTCGAACTTGTCCGGTGCCGCATACGAAGTCAGGACCAGGAGGAGCGCGGCGACCAACCCCAGCCAACCGGTCAGTGATGTCAATCGTGGGGCCTGTATTTTTTTCATAAAATCACACCATGGGTGTAGTTCGTATTTCGATGGGATGCTACCCGCTGTCTCGCACATCTGAATTGACTCAGGTCAAGTTTTGCTGCAGGCGAAGTCCCGACCGGGAAGAATCGGAATTTCGGGTTTGGAAAGCGTCGGCAGCATGGAAAACCGGCGCGGCGCCTTGACGGCGTGCGGCTCACGATGCCGTTGGGCGCAAACCGGATTTCCTGCGCCAGCGAGAGGTCTCTTGAAAGTCAAAAGACGGTGATAAACACGACCGAACAAACTCACACAACTTTGAATTGGTCATGCCTGACTGTTATGCCAAGCTTTGCATCTCTGCCACAAAATTAAAAATCCCCTTTGTCATCAAGGGGATTATTAATTTGGTGCGCATGGCAGGACTTGAACCTGCACGCCTCACGGCACTACCACCTCAAAGTAGCGTGTCTGCCAATTCCACCACATGCGCAACCGGAGAAACATTCAAGCAGAACGCCGCCGGCTTGAAAAGTAATTTCATTTCAATCCGGCGTTGGCTTTGAAAAACAAAAGCCCGTCCAATCAAGGACGGGCTGTGAATTTGTTCGGTGACGGATTATTTGGCTTCCGCTTTTGCTTCGGCCTTTTCCTTGTCCGCCGCCGGCGCAGGGGCGGCGGGCGCAACCGGCACATCCACGAATTCGAGGATGGCGCGCTGCGAGGCGTCGCCTTGGCGCTGGTGCATCTGGATGATGCGGGTGTAACCGCCCTTGCGGTCCTTCTGCGTGGGCGCGATTTCGTTGAAAAGAATCCGCACGATGTCTTCCTGCTTCAGGCGGGCGGCGGCGAGGCGGCGCGAGTGGAGGGTGCCGCTCTTGCCGAGGGTGACCATCTTCTCGGCGACGGAGCGCGCGGCCTTGGCCTTGGCCAGGGAGGTGATGATGCGTTTGTGAATGATCAAGCTGCAGACCATGTTGGCGAGCATCGCATTGCGGTGTTCGCCGGTACGGCCCAGCTTGGCGGTTCGCTTAAGGTGTCGCATAAATCGTGACTGGTAATCGGTGTTTTGGGTGTCCAGGGGCAAGCCACAGCCGCCCGCTCAACACAATATGTTACTGCTA
>JAPLTZ010000431.1 GCA_026397895.1 Verrucomicrobiota bacterium
CTCGGCTACGCGCAACTGGTCGCCGGCAGTCCCGGCCTTGCGCGGCCGGACGGTTTTATTGATTATACGCACGGCGCGTTCCTGCTGGCCGCCAGCGAACTTTACAAAATGAATCTCACCGCCGCCGAAATCCGGAAACTGCCGCCGCCGCCCGCCGTCGCCGTGCTCGCCGAACACGCCGCGTGGACGTGGTATAACGACGAGCGCGCCATCGTCACCGACAACCACCTGCTCGTCGGCAGCCTCGACGCCCGCACCGGCCACGCGAAGGTGAACGTGATCAATCTGAGCCCGGGGCATTCGGATTTGAGCTGGACCGAGCAGGAGTTGAGCTCCTGGGCCAGCCTCGACGACCACAACAATCCCGCTCTGCTGAAACTCGCTGACGGGCGCGTGCTCGCGGCCTATTCCAAGCACGGCAGCGAACCGGTCTGGAACTGGCGCGTGGCCACCACCGTCAAAAACAAGAGCGGCAGCACCGAATTCAAATGGGGCGAAGAGAACACCTTCGCCGCCGGCGTGGGCAGCACCTACGCGAACCTCATCCAGCTCTCCGCCGAAACCAACCGCATCTTCAACTTCTTCCGTGCCGCCAATTTCAACCCCACCGTAGCCACCTCCGACGACGGCGCGCAAACCTGGAGTCCGCCCGCGCTGCTCATCCGCGTGGATCACCACCGCCCCTACGTCAAATACGCCGACAACGGCCGCGACCGGATTGATTTCCTGTTCACCGACGGCCACCCGCGCAATCAGCCGACGAACAACATCTATCACATGTATTACGCCGCCGGAAATTTCCGCCGCAGCGACGGCACGCTCATCCGCTCCCTCGCAGAGGTGCGCGCCGGCCAGCCCATCGTGCCGGCGGAGGCGACGCTGGTTTACGCCGGCAACACCGAAGGGCGCGGCTGGGTCTGGGATTTGGAATATGACCAGCAAGGCAACCCCGTCGCCGCCTACATCAACGTCGCCGACGGCGACACCGGCAAGGATTTGCGCTACCGCTACGCCCGCTGGGATGCGGCTGCGAAGCGCTGGCAGGAACGCCAGATCGCCTTTGCCGGCGCGCATCTCTACGCGCAGGAAAACCACTACGCCAGCGGCATCGCCATCGACCCCAACGACGCCAACTGTGTTTACCTCTCCACCGCCCTCGACCCGGCGACGGGCAAGCCGGGCGCGACCGGTCGCCGCCAGATTTTCCGGGGCCGCACCGCCGACCGTGGCGCGACGTGGCGCTGGGAGTCGTTGACCTTCGACGCCACGGTGGACAATCTCCGCCCGTTCGTGCCGCGCCAGACGACGTTGCTGACGTGCGTGCTGTGGTTTCGCGGGAATTACCAGACCTACCAGAAATACGACACCGACATCGTCGGCCTCATCGAGAAGCGGACGAAAACAGCGCCGGAAAATTCCACCGCCGCCAACCCGGCATCGCCCGCGCCCGCGCCGGCGACCTGGTGTCGCTTCGTCCCCGAGCGCATGGATGACTTCGCGTGGGAAAACGACCTCGTCGCCTTCCGCGCCTATGGCCCGGCGATCAAGGCGTCCAAGGAAGGCGAAGACAGCGGCATTGATTGTTGGTTCAAGCGCGTCAAATATCCGATTATCGACAAGTGGTATGCGGGCGAGCCGAAGGGCATCAGCTACCACAAGGAGCACGGCGAAGGCGGCGATGCCTATCACGTCGGCGGCTCGCGCGGCTGCGGCGGCCTCGGCATCTGGGCGGACGGCAAAATCATCACCGCCGGGCCATACAAAGAATGGAAAATCATTTCCCGCACGCCGGAGAAATCCGTGTTCGAGCTGACCTACGAATACGATCTGGCTGGGCGGAAAATCGGCGAGCGCAAGCGCATCACCATCGGGCTGGGCCGGCGGCTGTTCCGCGCGGAATCCACCTTCACCGAGAACGGCCGGCCCGCCGTGCTCGACATCGCCATCGGCATCGCCACCCACGACGGCCGAGCGACGCCCACGTTCAACGCTGCGCAGGGCTGGATGTCCTGCTGGGAGAAGATTGAAGGCCACGGCGTCGGCTGCGGCGTCGTCATCGCGCCCGCGCGCGTGCGAGAGATGCGCGAACTGAAAAGCCCTACGCGCGACGCCAGCCATGCCTTGCTCCTGACCCGCACCGACGCGGCGGGCGCGGTGGTTTATTTCGCCGGCTTCGGCTGGGAAAAAGCCGGCGAAATCACGACGCCCGCCGTGTGGGAAAAGTATCTCGCGGACTTCGCCGCCGGCCAATTGCGTTCAGAATGACGAAGGTGTTTGTCGGGACAAACCCAAGCATGAATCGAGTCATCCTTTTTTTCACCGCCGCATTGCTGACGGTGGCAACCACATTTGCCGCCGCTGAACCGCCGGCCCGGCGGCCCAATGTTCTCTTCATCATCACCGACCAGTTGTTTGCCGACGCCATGAGCTGCCGGATGGGGAAGCAGTTCATCAACACGCCGGTGATGGACGGCCTCGCGCGGCAGGGGACGCTGTTCACGCGCGCTTACAGCGCCAACCCGCTGTGCATGCCCGCGCGCAATTCCATCTTCACCGGTCGTTATCCCCACGAAACGGGCGTAACGAAAAACGACGAACACCGGGCCAGCCTCGATCCGAAGAAGTTCATCAACTTGGGCAGCTATTTCCGCAACGCGGGCTACGATGCCGCCTACAGCGGCAAGTGGCATCTGTGCTACGACGAGCAGGCCACCGACACACACGGCTTCGAGTTTGTGACCGGCAAGGGCAAAGGCGACAGCGATGCCGGGGTGGCCGAGGGCGCGGCGAAGTTCCTCGCCCGCCCGCACGACCAGCCGTTCCTGCTCGTCACCAGTTTTCTTAATCCGCACAACATCTGCGAGTGGACGCGCCGCATCGCCGGCCGCAAACAGGTGCTGACGTGCGGGGAAATCGGCGCGCCGCCGCCGCTGGAGCAGTTGCCGCCGTTGCCGGCCAACTTCGCGCCGCCGCGCAACGAGCCGGACGGCATGACGCTTATGCGGCAGGCGTATCAGGTGGATTCCGGGCCGTTTCCGGTGGCCAAGTTTTCGGAGGCGGACTGGCGACAGCAACGCTGGGGCTATTACCGCATGATTGAAAAGGTGGACACGGAAATTGGCAAAGTTCTCGCCGCGTTGCGCGCCGCCAAGCTGGAGGACAACACGCTCATCATCTTCACCGCCGACCACGGCGAATGCGCCGGCGCGCACGGCTTCAATCAAAAGACCGTGCTCTACGAGGAATCCGCGCGCGTGCCGCTCATCGTCGCCGGCAAAACCGTCGCGGCTGGCAACACCAGCGACAAGCTGGTGAACACGGGCATTGATCTGCTGCCGACGATGCTGGACTTCGCCGGGCTGGACATTCCAAAAAAATTGCCCGGGCGCAGCCTCATCCCGCTTGCGCGCGGCCAGCCGGCCGCCGGCTGGCGCGACCATGTGGTGGTCGAGAACAACATGGCCCAGGCCGGCAAGCTCAATGGCATCACCCCGCAGATGGAAGGCCGGATGGTGCGCACGGAGCGCTACAAATATTGTGTCTACAGCCGGGGACAGCGGCGCGAGTCGCTGGTGGATTTGCAGGCCGACCCCGGCGAGACGGTGGACTTGGCCGTCGACCCGAAGTTCCACGAGGTGCTGCTCCGGCACCGCGTCCTGCTCGCGCAGTTCGGCCAGGAACACAATGACCCGCTCGTCGCGCAACTGCTGGCCGACGACGTGAAACCGATTCCATTTCCAATCCCAAACTCCGCCGCGCGGTGAACGGTGGCAGAACAAACACAACGGAAAAAACCAACATGAAAAAACTCATCTGTGGCATCGCGCTGGCCTTGGCGCTCGGCGGCGGCCTGCTCGCGCACGGCGCGGAACTCGTGCAGAACGGCGGATTTGAGAACGGCCTGACGGGCTGGCGGGCGCAGGACAAGCTCGCCATGGAAGTTGTCGCCGATGGCGTTTCCGGCAAGGCCGTCAAGGCCGCCAACCGCGCCAATTACTACGCCAGCCCCGCGCAAAATATTTTGGCAGCGTTGCTGAAAAGTGGGCCGGGCGAATACAAGTTGGGAATCGCCGCCAAAGCTGCCA
>JAPLTZ010000262.1 GCA_026397895.1 Verrucomicrobiota bacterium
CTTGCAGGAAGCCGTCGCCCGCGTCACGCCCATCGTGCCGCTGAAGAACATCTTCATCATCACCAACGCCGCGCAGGCCGCCGAGGTGCGCAAGCAGTTGCCCAAGCTGCCCAAGGAGAACGTCGTCGCCGAACCCGTGGGTCGCGACACCTGTGCCGCCGTCACGCTCGGCGCGGCGCTCGTCGGCGCGCGCTCGACAACCGGCGTCATGGCCGTGCTGCCCGCCGACCACGTCATCCCCGAGGAGAAAAAGTTTCAACAGGTCTTATCCGACGCCTTCGACCTCGCCGCACGCGGTCAGGCCATCATCACCATCGGCATCAAACCCACCGAGCCGGCGACCGGCTACGGCTACATCCACACCGGCCCGGAATTGCCCACGCCGCCGGGCGCGAAGAAGACCAAGACCACGTTCTTCAAAGCCGAGCGCTTTGTCGAGAAGCCGGACTTCGACACCGCGCTCGGCTACCTGAACAGCGGCCAGTATCGCTGGAACGCCGGCATGTTCATCTGGAGCTTCGTCACCATCACCAACAGCCTGGAGAAACATCAGCCGGAAATGTTCGCCGCGTGCCAGCGCTGGTTCAAGGTCGCCATCAACGGCCCGAAGCTCGCCAAAGTGCTCGCCAAGGAATATCCCGCGATCAAAAAAATCTCGATTGATTACGCGCTGATGGAACACGCGCAGAACGTCATCGTGGCCGACGGCGCATTCGAGTGGGACGACCTCGGCGCGTGGCCCGCCCTCGCCCGCCACCTCAAGGCCGACGCCGAAGGCAACTGCGCCGTGGCCGACTTCATCCATGTAGACGCCGCGCGCAACATCATCTACGACGCCCGCAGCAAAGACCGCCGCACGCCCATCGCCGTCGTCGGCTTGCGCGATTCCATCCTCGTCCAGACCGACGACGCCGTCCTGCTCGCGCACAAATCGCAGGCGCAGAAAATCAAGGAGCTGGTCAAGAAACTCGCCGAGGATGCGCGGCTGAAGAAGCTGGTGTAGTGCCACAGCGGCGACGTAACACATCCGGGAGCATTCAGGGTGAAGCCACCCGATAGAATCGGGCGAACGCTCCTTTCGCTGCTCCGTCCGTGAAGTTGCCATAACCGTTCGCATCGGTTTGGTTTGTGGATACGGTGAACCACTCTCCCGAACCAAAGGCGGCGCGGGCTTGCAAGATGTAAGTCTGGCCGGGTTCACCCCGGTAGTTGAGAGACGCAATCCCGTCGGCCACGGACATCGAGGTGATGAGAACTGATTGTGTCATTGCGGTTGTTCCGCTTGTTCCGGGTTGGGGCGGCACTGCGTTCGGGAGCGCGGAAGATTTGGCAGCCAGACTGCGGACCGGCACACGGCGATTTGCCAACACGCTCATTATGTCGGTGGACAGCTTCGGAAAGGAACGATCCAATGAACCGTCCGGGTTGAGTCGAGCCAACCGCGGGCAATCAATCCCGTTGACCGTGTTGAAAAAGCCGCCGATGAGAATCTTGCCATCCTCTTGCAGGGCCATGCACATCACGCGTTCATCAGTGTCGCAGCGGAAACTTTTATCAATCGCGCCATCGGTATGCACACGCACAACGTCTCCAGGCTTTCCACCAGTGAGATCGCGCAGTTCGCTGCCGCGCGCTACAAGAAGTTTGCCGTCCTTCTGGAGAACGAGGCTCAAGTAAGTGCGGGCGCGAAGACTGTTGGTGTAAGTCAGGTCCGGCAGCCAGTTCTGGTCGAAGCGCATAAAACGTCCGATATCACCTTCCTGAACCAAGAGAATCGCGCCACCATCTGGAAGGCGCACGACATTGTTGCAGAGTTCAACGGGGAATTCAGCAAAGATGGCTTGTAACACTTGCGACGCATCGCCAGCGGAAAGCGCATTGCCCGCCATACAGGAAAAGTAGTAACTCCAGGTTTTGGGCGGGTTCAAACTCCACTCCGTCCGTTCCCGATTGATCCAGTCCACTGGACGAAACAGCATGAAGCCCCGCTCGGTGAAGGAGCTCGCAAGCGATGCGGGAAATTTCGCCTTGGCCCAATCAGGCTGTCGCGTTCCGCTGACGCAACCATTGTCATCCAACGAGCAAGCCCGCAGTTCCGAGGTTTGTGAGTTTTTCACCAGACACGGAGTGGCAATGTGACCGTTTGTGTCGAAGACCGCCAAGCGCAAAGGCGGCGGGCTGAAAGGCTTTGGCATTACCTCGTTAAAATCATTGGTAGCGCCACACCACGGCACAAATTGTTTGTCCACCGAACCGTCCGGCTGCAACAGCTTCAATTCAGGGTGAACCAAGCCGCCACCCCGGTCATAAAAGTTGCCAGCGACCAAGATTCGCCCGTCGGTTCGCGACGTCAGGTGTTCTTCAAATACCGAACCTGAAAGTTCCAGATTTGCGCGAGCGGCGAACTCGAGGTCGAACGCGCCGCCCGGAGAGAACCGAGTGACCGCAGCACTGACTTCTCCAATTGTGCCAGACTCGGCATCTTGGAAATATACAAAGCCACAACCCATGACGACAATTTTTCCGTCCGGTTGCACAAGAATGCTCCCGACCGATCCGGGCATGGCAAATTTAATGATAGTCTCCGCATTCGAGGCGGATTGGCTCGCCAGCAATCTGGATTCGGCGAGCCACAAGCTAGGCACAGCGAGCATGGCGGACAAAGCGCATTGAATAGATGAGCGTCGGATAAACATGAAAATGAGACGGATACTTTGCAGCTTTCTTCCCTCATTTCTAGGGCTCTTTCAAGTTTTTTCTCCCCAAGCCGGCAATCCCAACTCCAAGCCCTGATGTAAAAAACCGCACTCGCGGCGGCGAATGCGGCTTGGTTGAGTAACGGGAAACTTAAAAAATCTTCGTCAGTGTCAGCGCGATGGTGTGGCCTTGCGGACGATCCTTCGCCATCAGTTCGTAGTTGTAGCGCAGCGAGGTGAACAGCTTGACTGACGGCCAGAACACGTTCACTTCCGGCCCGACGGCCACGACTTCATCGCGGTTGTCCGACGCGCCCGCGCCGGAATCCTTCGTGGTCTGGAGCTGGTAATAGCCCACCACGCCGACATCAATCGTGGGCTTGATGCTCTTGCTGATGCCCCATTCGAGCGTCCACTGGTTGCCGGGCGTGATGTGGGTGTCCTTCTCCTCGTGGTTGAGTTCGTAGCGGTTGAGCGCGGACACGGCCCAGGTCTTTTCCTTGTCGAGATAGACCGTCGCGCCGGCGGTGATCATGTGTCCCCAGAAACCTTTGCCGGGTTTGGCGCTGCCGAGTTCGGATTCGCCGGTCGGCGCCCAGAAGGCGTAGGCGAGCGCGGCATCCCAGCGGTCGCCGTGCCACGAAAGCACCGCCGGCTCGACGCAGATGTCGGCTAGGCCGAAACGGCTTTGCCGCGCGCCGTTGATGCTGATGCTGGTGTATTGCAGCGGCACGAGGACGTCGGCGGCGAAGTTGCCGCCCAGCACGTGCCAGTCGCTCACCCAGATGCCGCGGATGACATTGGCGTAGATGAACGCGTCGAAGTCCACGGGAATCTTGTCGCCGTTCGCGAAGTTGACGCGGTCGGCGGTGTAGAAGGCGTTGTAGTCGCGCAGATAAAATCCCGGCGGCGGCAGCGACGCGGCCTTGATGCCTTCGACGCCCGGAACGTAATGGCTGGTGAAGGAAGGTGACGGGCCGGCTTGGAGGATTGACGGCAGCGCCAGCAACGCGCCGGCGCAGAGGATGGTTTGCAGTTTTGTTTTCATGTGTTGGTGGTTGGTTGGTCAGACGTCCTGGATTTTTCCGTGGAGAAAACTTTCGTAGGCGCTCAAATCGAGCAGGCCGTGGCCGGAAAGGTTGAAGAGCAGCACGCGCTTCTTGCCTTCCTCGCGGCATTTCACCGCCTCCTTCACCACGGCGGCGATGGCGTGGGCCGATTCCGGCGCGGGCACGATGCCCTCGGTGCGCGCGAACTGCACCGCCGCCTCGAACACCTTCGTCTGGTGATACGCCTCCGCCTCGATGAGCCCGAGCTTGAGCGCGTGGCTGACCATCGGTGCCATGCCGTGATAGCGCAACCCGCCCGCGTGGATGCTCGGCGGGATGAAATTGTGGCCGAGCGTGAACATCTTCAGCAGCGGCGTGGTCTCCGCCGTGTCGCCGAAATCGTAGCGCAGTTCGCCCTCCGTCAGCGACGGGCACGCGGACGGTTCGACGCCGACGATGCGGTATTTTTTCCCCGCCTTGATCTTCCCCCGGATGAACGGGAACGTCAGCCCGGCGAACTTGCTCCCGCCGCCGCAGCAGCCGAAGATCACATCCGGGTCTTCGCCCGCCTGCTCCATCTGCTTGATGGTTTCCTCGCCGATGACGGTCTGGTGATGACAGACATGGTTGAGCACGCTGCCGAGGGAATATTTCGTGTGCGGCGTCTTGACCGTGTCCTCGATGGCTTCGCTGATGGCGATGCCGAGGCTGCCCGGCTGATGCGGGTCCTGCGCGAGGAGCTTGCGGCCGTATTCCGTCTGGTCGCTCGGGCTCGCATGCACCGTCGCGCCCCAGGTATGCATGAGCATCCGGCGATACGGCTTGTGGTCGTAGCTGACCTTGACCATGTAAACATTGCACTCCAGCCCGAACAGGCTGCACGCGAACGCCAGCGACGAACCCCACTGGCCCGCGCCCGTTTCCGTGGCGAGCCGCTTGGTGCCGGCTTCCTTGTTGTAGAACGCCTGCGCGACCGACGTGTTGACCTTGTGGCTGCCGGCGGGACTTGCGCCCTCGTATTTGTAGTAGATGTGCGCCGGCGTGTTCAGCGCCTTCTCCAGCCGCACCGCGCGCAACAGCGGCGTGGGCCGCCACAGCGCGTAGATTTCGCGCACGGGCTTGGGAATCTCAATCCACGGTGCGGCGGAGATTTCCTGCTCGATGAGGTTCTTCGGGAAAATCGCCTCCAGCGCGGCGGGCGGCATCGGCTCTTTCGTGCCCGGATGCAACGGCGGCGGCAACGGCTCGGGGAAATCCGCGTTGAGGTTATACCATTGCTTGGGAATGTCCGATTGCGACAGCGTGAAACGGGTTTGTTGGCTCATAATGTCGTGGTGTATTTGCCCACGACATTACCCACCGCCGCCCGAAACCGGCTCACCTTGTTCTGCCAAAAAACAGACTTTATTTGCCCAGCCCGACGAATCACTCCCGCACCGACGCCGACAACTGCGCTTTGAACGCCGCTACAACTTTTTCGTGCGCCGCATTCACATCCACGTCCGTCAACGTCTTGTCGGCGGCGCGATAGGTGAAGGCATACGCCAGACTCTTCTGCCCTTCCGGCACGTTCTTACCCCGGAACACGTCGAACAACTCCACCGCTTCAAGGTTCGCGGGCTTGGCTTGTTTCACGGCTTGCAACACAGCATCGTGCGTCGTCGCTTCGGGGACGAGCATCGCCACATCGCGGCGGCTGGACGGGAACTGCGGCAGCGCCTTGAATGACTTGCTCGCGTTGCGCTTCGAAAGCAGCACATCCAGATTGAACTCCGCGAGAAACACCGCGTCTCGCAGGTCGTATTTCTTTGCGAGCGCGGGCAGCAACTGGCCAAGCTCGCCGAGCGGCAGCTTACCGCCGAGCGTCACGGCGGCGGATTCGAGGAACAGCGCAGTGCTTTCCGCGCGTTTCCCAAACGCCACGCCGCGCAAACCAAATTGCTCCAGAAATTCCTCGACGAGTCCTTTCAAATCATAGGCGTCAAGCTTCGCGCCGCGCTCATCGCCGCTCCAGAAATTCAAGGCTCGCTGGCCGGTGATGGCGATGGCGATGTTGCGGTTTTCCTTTGCCTGACCGCTGACATTCGTAAACACGCGGCCAATCTCGAACAGCGCCACGTCATAATTCTTCCGGCTGATATTGTGCCGCAATGAGTGAATCAAACCCGGCAGCAAACTCGGGCGCAACACATCCATGTCCGAGCTCAAAGGATTGGCCAGCGCCACCACTTCTTCATTCTTAATTCTGCATTCTGCATTTGAAATGAGCGTTTGCCCCTGCGCCTCGTTCAAGCCGAGGCCGGTCAGGATGCGGCGCGCTTCGCCAATCTGGTCATAGACGGTGTCAAAGGCATTCGCGCCGAGCGCACCACGCGGCGGCGTGCTGGGAATTTTTTCGATGCCGTAAAGCCGTCCGACTTCTTCGATCAAATCCACCTCGCGCTTCATGTCCACACGCCAGGTTGGAACGCGAAATGAAGCAACGTCCGGCCCGGCGTCGGTATAGGCAACTTCCGCCGCCCACTCCAGACCGAAGCTTTGCAACGATTTCTTTTGCTGCTCCGCCGGAATCTCAATGCCAAGCAATTCTTTCGTCTTGGCGAAACGCAGTGAAAGAAGTTTTGGTTCGGCGGGTTTTGGATAAACGTCCACGACGCCTTCCGCCAACTGGCCACCCGCCGTTTCCAGAATCAACTGCGCCGCACGCTGGCTCGCCCAGTCGCAGATACCCACATCCGCGCCGCGCTCGAAGCGGTAGCTGGAATCACTGCGCAAGCCGAGCTGCTTGCTCGTGCGCCGGATGTTCACCGGCGCGAAATACGCGCTCTCGATGAGCACGTCCACAGTGGAGTTGTTGATTTCCGTGTTCGCGCCGCCCATGACGCCGGCGAGCGCGATGCCCTTTTGCTCGTCGGCAATGAGCCGCATTTCGTTCGTCAGCGTGCGCTCCTGATTGTCGAGCGTCTTGAATTTTTCGCCCGCAGCCGCGCGGCGGACGACGATGGTGGGCGTGTAGCTGCTTTCGGCAGAAAGCGGCTGATTTGCGGCGGTCTGCCGACCGCCGCTACGGGCGATGAGATGATAATCAAACGCGTGCAGCGGCTGGCCGATTTCCAGCATGACGTAATTCGTCACGTCCACGACGTTGCTGATGCTGCGGATGCCTACTTTCTCCAACGTGTCGCGCAACCACGCCGGGCTCGGCCCGACCTTCACGCCCTTGATGACGCGGGCGGTGTAACGCGGGCAAAGCTCCGCGTCTTCAATGC
>JAPLTZ010000073.1 GCA_026397895.1 Verrucomicrobiota bacterium
AAGGTGCGGGCGTTCATAGTGGCGGCAAAGGCTTAAGACAGCGGTGCTAAAGCAACCGCAGTCCAAACGCTCCGCGAAGTTCGTGAGCCATGACCGTCGCGGAGCGTTTGGACTGCGCCGACTTCAGCGGCGCTTTTCCCGCTTTCTCACCCGCCCGGTTTCAATTAACCTCAAAGCATGAGCAAAGTCGTTGCTGAAAATCTGCCCGACGCCCAAGGCCACTTCGGCCCTTACGGCGGACGTTATGTGCCCGAGACTTTGATGCACCCGTTGCAGGAACTGGAGGCCGAATACTTCCGCGCGCAGCACGACCCGGAATTTCAGCGCGAGCTTTCCTACTACCTCACGGAATTTGTCGGTCGCCCCACGCCGCTTTATTTTGCCGAACGCCTCACCAAGGAACTCGGCGGCGCGAAAATTTATCTCAAGCGCGAAGACCTCAATCACACCGGCGCGCATAAGATCAACAACGCCATCGGCCAGATTCTTTTGGCGAAGCGCATGGGCAAGACGCGCATCATCGCCGAGACCGGTGCGGGCCAACACGGCGTCGCCACCGCCACCGTTGCCGCGATGTTCGGGATGAAATGCGTCATCTACATGGGCGCGGTGGATTGCCAGCGGCAGGAACTCAACGTCTATCGCATGAAAATGCTCGGCGCGGACGTCGTTCCGGTTCACGCAGGACAAAAGACCTTGAAGGAAGCCGTCAACGAAGCCATGCGCGACTGGGTGACGAACATCCGCCACACGCATTACATCCTCGGCACGGCTTACGGCGCGCATCCATATCCGGTGATGGTGCGGAATTTCCAGCGCATCATCGGCGACGAGGCGCGCGCGCAGATTTTGGAAAAGGAAAAGCGCCTGCCGGACCTGCTCATCGCCTGCGTCGGCGGCGGCTCGAACGCCATCGGGCTTTTCTATCCGTTCCTTGACGACCCATCCGTGAAGCTCGTCGGCGTGGAAGCCGGCGGCCTCGGCATCAAGCCCGAGCAGCACGCGGCGCGGTTTCAAGGCGGCTCGCTCGGTGTGTTGCAGGGCACGCGCAGCTACATTTTGCAGGACGAATTCGGCCAGATCCAATCCACGCACAGCGTCAGCGCCGGACTCGATTACGCCGCCGTCGGGCCGGAACACGCGTGGCTGCGCGACGCCAGCCGCGCCGAATACACCTACGCCACCGACGATAAAGCGCTCGAAGCCTTCATGAAACTCGCGCGCCTCGAAGGCATCATCCCCGCGCTGGAAAGCGCCCACGCCGTGGCCGAGTGCATGGTGCGCGCCCCAAAGCTGGGCCAGGACGCGCTCATCATCGTGAACCTCTCCGGCCGCGGCGACAAAGACGTGGCGCAAGTGGCGGCGAAGGTGAAGCTGGAAATGCCAAAATGAAAAAATTCCTTTTAGGGTTGTTGTGTGTTTTTTGCGTGCTCTCTTTGCACGCGCAAACAAACCTTTCAGCCGAGGTCGAGAAGCTTTTACCAGTTGGGAAATGCAATGTGGATATAATGGGTGTCGTTTATCCAAGACGCTTTCTTGAACTGGGCGAAAAACTGCAAAATGCGTTTGCCACAAACAAGGACTGGTTGCTCGACTACATTAAGAAGAACGCGAAGGAAGGAGAACCGTTGCCTTACAGTCCCAAGTTTGGTCTGACAAAAAAGGAGTATGAGGAATATCTATCGCTTGGAGAAAAGAGAACACTGGGAAAAATCGGAAGTGGAACTTTGCTGGTCAAAACGAACTTGTCTGGTTTTGAATTTGACGGCGGTTCGGAGTTGATTGCTTTGACCGGGATCAAAATCAATCTCAAGGAACTTACGATTGTTACGCCATTTGCGATTTTGAAAAATCCGACCCGCGAAGGATCTTCAGGAGGTCCGGCGCTGGGTGCTTATTCGGGATACCAGTGGAATTTTGAGCAGGGCGATTTAGAAAAAGGAGATGTAACGGTGGCGAGTTTTTTGATTGGGAAGCGAAAGGAATCAGGAAGGTTTTTCATTTATTACAAAGGCGGCGTGATGCAGGCGAATAATTCAATTTCTGACGTCAGAGTTGTTATCTATTACGACAAGAACTGACGATTCTCGCTACGTCGGACAAAGACGTCATCCCCGATTTCTCGGACTGGAAGAACCACGACGCCTCGGAAATGACCGCCGGGAAACGTCGTCCGACCGCCGGGAAACGTCCGAAGGACAGGGCGAAACGGCAAAAACCCGCTGAAATTCAAGGCAAAACTGCCAAAAACCTCACCCAACCGCTGCGGCCGGAGCGCGGCATTTATGCCGCTTCAATATCCGCACGGAAGGAGGCGTTGGTTTGCAATCCATCGCCGCCGGTATTTCGGGCGGTGAAGCGGCGTGAACGCCGCGCGCCGCAAGTTGGCGGAGTGCGCCCGTCCTCGGGCGCTGCGGGGTGATGTTTGCCAAGTCGCATAAGAAACCAGCCGTGGGTTCTGTCACGTTGCAGTGGCCGGGGACGGCCACACTCCGGGACGCTGCGGACGGAGAAAATAGCCGGAAGGGACGACGAAGAACTACCAACGGATGACTTTGTGGGATCTATAGCCAGTTAAGCTTCCACGACTTTCTGCTTTTCTTGTTCAAGTGATTCAACAGGCAAGTCGTATCGTTGCGCAACCTTCAGCAGGCAATCAAGTGCAACAACCTTTATGAACGCTTTCAGGCGTTCTAGGTCTGTATGAATTTCAAGAATGCGATTTGTGTCTAGCTCGACAGCAATCGACAAATCTCCGTGCTTTTTGTTTATGCCTTGGAAGTGAGGCTCGCTCTCGGTTTTTAGCCCGTAACGAAAGGTAATCCCAACCCAGCGAAACGGAGCGGCGGGAAACCAACCAGCTGCGATGAGAACTTGCTCCAATTCATCCCTAACTTGCGACATCGCTGGAATTTCATTTTTCAGCCTCGCTTTAACAAGCGCAACGCCACTGAAAACAAGTTTTCTGTTATGTGCCATGCGGATATTTTTGGCTGCGTTTCAGCAATTCAACCATTCACCAACTTCATCACCGCTTCCACGGCGTCTTCGGCTTTGATGGCTTGCAGCGCGCCGTTGCGCGGCTTCAGTTCCACTTCGCCTTTGGCCAGCGGGTTATTTTTGTTCAAGCCGGTTTTTCCAATAGCTCGGTTCGCGGTGGCAGTGCATGATGGCGATGATGAGCACATAGTCAGGTTCGATGGTGTAAAGCACGGCATACGGAAAAACCGATGTCAGAAATCGCCGCACTTCGCCCTCAAATTTCCGCCCGCGTTCAGGTGTCGCGACGACTTTGCGAATGGCAGACTCGACGCAAGCCATGAAGCGTAGTTCCAAACCCTCCTGACAATCCGCGTAGTAATGCGCCGCGTCCTGATATTCGGCGAGAGCTTCAGGATGAAACTCAAACTTCATTTGGCCATCGCCTGCCGCACCTGCGCCAACGCGGTTTCGCCGGGAATGGTCTTCACGCGGCCGCTGCGAACGTCATCCAAGCGCCGCCGGGCTTCCGTAGCCCAAAGCTGGTGGATGTAGCCGTCCTCGGCGGGGTCAAGGCTCTCCACGAGCCGGTCAGCCAGCAACGCTCGGGCTTCACTCGGCAAGGCCAGAGCTTCATCGGTGAGTTGCTCAACGCTCATGGTCGAACCGTAAGTCAAAGCCCGATGTTGGTCAAGCGCCCACCAACTTCATCACCGCTTCTACCGCGTCTTCGGCTTTGATGGCTTGCAGCGGGGCGTTGCGGGGCTTCAATTCCACTTCGCCTTTGGCCAGCGATTTCTCGCCGATGCTGATGCGGAGCGGGAAGCCCACGAGGTCGGCGTCCTTGAACTTCACGCCGGGGCGGTCGTCGCGGTCGTCCAGGATCACGTCCACGCCGCGCGCGGTGAGTTCGGTGTAGATTTTTTCCGCGAGGGTCATCGCCGGGCTGCCGGGCGCGACGCCCAGCGGCGTGATGCACACGGTGTAGGGTGCGACGGCGAGCGGCCAGATGATGCCGTCCTTGTCGTTGCTCTGCTCGACGATGGCTTGCAGCGTGCGCGTGACGCCGATGCCGTAGCAGCCCATGACGGACGGCTTGCGCGCGCCGTCGGCGTCGAGGAAGGTGGCGTTGAGCTTCTCGCTGTATTTCGTGCCGAGCTTGAAGACGTGGCCGACCTCGATGGCGCGGCGGATCTTCAACGGCTTGGCGCATTTCACGCACGGCTCGCCGGCGCTGACGGTGCGGAGGTCGAACCATTGCGTGACCTTGATGTCGCGTTCGATGGAGACGTTCTTCAAGTGGAAGCCGTCCTCGTTCGCGCCGGTGGTCATGTCGTTCGCGCCGCGCAGGCGTTCGTCGGCGAAAACTTTCACGTCGGCGGGAACATTCGCCACCGCGCCAAGCGAACCGGGCTTCGCGCCGAGCGTGGCGAAACATTCATCCGCCGTGGCGGGACGCGCGGCGACTGCGCCGGTGCGAGCCATGAGCTTGGTTTCGTTCAACTGGTCGTCGCCGCGCACGAGAATCAGAATCGCCTTGGAGTCGGCGATGTAAACGAGTGTCTTGATCTGGCGATTGGCGGCAACTTTGTAAGGTTCTTTGGCGAGCGCCTCGATGGTGACGACGCCGGGCGTGGGGAATTTTTCAATCGCTGCACCGATTTCGCGCGCAGCGGTCTTGGGAATTCCGCTGGTGGCTTTCTCGATGTTCGCCGCGTAGCCGCAGGCCTCGCAGTAGGCGACTTCGTTCTCGCCGGTGGCGGCGGGGATCATGAACTCGTGCGAGTGGCTGCCGCCGATGACGCCGGTGTCGGCCTCGACGGGGAAGGATTGCAGGCCGCAGCGCGCGAAGATGCGCTTGTGGGCGTCGAACATTTTCTGGTAGCTGGCCATCGCGCTTTCGTCGGTGGTGTCGAAGGAGTAGGCGTCCTTCATGATGAATTCCTTGGCGCGCATGAGGCCGAAGCGCGGGCGGATCTCATCGCGGAACTTGACGCTAATTTGGTAGAAATTTTTCGGAAGCTGGCGGTAGGAATTGATTTCGTTCGCGGCGAGCGTGGTGATGACTTCCTCGGCGGTGGGGCTTAAAAACCATTGGCGACCGGAGCTGTCTTTCAGCTTGAAGAGCACGTCGCCGGCGGTCTGCGCGCGGCCGCTGGCTTCCCAAATCTCCGGCGGCTGGAGCGCGGGCATGGCGACTTCGAGCGCGCCAGCGCGGTCCATCTCCTCGCGGATGATGCGTTCGATCTTGCGCAGCGAGCGCAAGCCGAGCGGCAGAAAGGTGTAAACACCGCCCGCGAGTTTGCGGATGAGCCCGGCGCGCAGCAGGAGTTGGTGGGAGGGAATTTCCGCGTCAGCCGGAGCTTCGCGGAGGGTCGGGATGAGAGATTGTGTCCACTTCATGTGGCGGAGAGGTTAACCACAAAGGCGCGCCGGAACGAAGATTTTTCAGCAACGAATTTCGGCGCGTTCAGCGGAAGAACATCAGCCACACGACGACAAGCATGGGCAGCAGGAACGGCAGGGTGAACTTGAAGATGTAGCCGAGGAAGGTCGGCGAATGGACTTTCTGGTGGTCGGCGATGGCCTTGACCATGAAGTTGGGGCCGTTGCCGATGTAGGTGCACGCGCCGAAGAAGACCGCGCCGACGCTGATGGCGAT
>JAPLTZ010000184.1 GCA_026397895.1 Verrucomicrobiota bacterium
ATCAAAAATGTTCGCATTCGGTGCATAGCCGCCCAATCGCACGGCATCCTGCCACCACAGGACGGTGGGATTGGGGGGTTGGATGATAAAGGTGACGGGATCGTAAACCCATGCATCGAAGCCCGGCACTCCAGGCTGTTGCCAAAGCGGCATGATGATCCCGCCGTGGTCGTCGATAAACATTTTGGCGGTCAACGAAACCTGCTTCACATTGCTCAGGCAGTTGATGGCTTTGGCCTTCTCCTTGGCTTTTGAGAGTGCGGGCAAAAGCAGCCCCGCCAAAATCGCGATGATCGCGATGACCACCAACAATTCAATCAATGTGAAGCCGCCACTTCTGCCCGGGCAGAACCTGATTCCGTGCTTGTTCATACTCATTTTTTACAAACCAAAAAACGACCGGACCAGCTTGTGTCAGAGCAGCATCGCCTATGAACTCGACGCCCACCCACCCGGCGGAACCCAAACCGCCCACAAGTCCGGCCCGGCCAAATCCACCTACACCAACTGTTGCCGCCGCAACCGCCGGCTGGCCGCGTAAATTCCGATCACCAAACCGAATGCCCCCAGCGCCCGCGTCGCCGGTTCGGGGACGACGGTGATGTCCAGTCCCCAGCTCACCAGCGTGCTTTGGTCGCCATTGGCCATGTCCGCCAGAAACAACATCCACGTCCCATTCGCGTTGATCCCGTTCAACATGTTCAATCCTGCGGCCGTGCTCGCGCCGCTGAAATTTCCGTTCGGGTTGATCGCCCGCCCGTCCGCCAGATACGGCCCCGCTCCCGGGCTGCCCACGTCGTGGATGTTCGCGTAGCCCTGGGTCATGTGCCCGCTCAACGTCACGGTCATGCCCGCCGTGGTATATCCGAACCCGCCCGCGTCCGTCCGCCCCACGCGGTTCAGCAGGATGGAGGTGATCGTGCTGCCGTCCGCCGATTGCAACACGAGATACCCATACAAATCCCCGTTGAACCCGCCGCTGATGTTCAGGCGCACGTCCACGTTGCCGACGAGGTTGCCGCCGTTGCCGGTCATCCCGCTCAACACCGCCGCTTCCGTGATGCCCACCGGACTTCCGTCGGTGATGGTCGTGTTCACGGTGTAGTCGTAATTATACACGGTCGCCGATGCCGTCAAGGCCAGCCCCAGGAGCAATCCGCCGGCAATAATTTGATGTTTCATAACGTTGGTTTTCTTGATGGTTGGTTCCGGTTTATTGCGATTGCAGCCGGTAATACGCGCTGCTGGGATACGGCGGTGGATTCAGATCAATGAAGTTGTCCACGTTGGTGATCAACCCGCTGGGCGGCGTGGTGTTCGTGCTGATGGCGACCCAGTCGGTGAGATTCGTCGAGCGTTGCACGACATACACCCAGGTCGGGATGCCCGCGAACACCGTCGTCGCCGAATTGCCCACCACGGTGATCACGCCGGAGTCCTGACCCGTCACCGGGATGACGTTCACCGCGATGTTGCCGGTGGCGGTGCCGCCGCGGCCGTCGCTGACGGTGTAAGTGAAGCTGTCGTTGTTGGTGCTGCCAACCGACGGCGAGTATTGGATATTGCCGCCATTGATGCTGACAGTCGCGCCATTGCTGCTGGTGCCGCTGACGCTCAACAGGCTGACGGTCTGGCCCACCGCCACATTGGTGACGTTGGTCAGCACGTCGGTGATGGCGATGTTCCTGATGCCAATGCCAGCCGCCCGCGTGTAGGTCGCCGGGCCCGCCGTCGGCGCTTGGTTGACGAGAATCACGAGATTGGTGGTGTCCTGGGTGGTCGCCCACCAGTTGGTGCCAGCGCCCAAGGCCGGCAGGTTGGTCGCGCTGAAGGTGCCGCTGGGCGCGGCATACAAGGTGAACAGCGTGAAGGCATCGTTGGCCTGCACGTCCGGACCGACATTCGTCACGGTGAGCGTGCCGCCGTTGGTCAGCGTGCCGGTGACGACCAGCCGCGCCGAGGTGGCGGCGTTGGTGCGGTTGATCCCGATCAAGGTCGTGCCGGCGAGGCTGGCGTTGTTGGCGACTGTGAGCGCGGAGCTGTCCGTGCCGCCCAGGCCGGGCTGCAAGGTGGCGCCCGCTTCCACCGTCACCGCACCGCCGATGGTGCTGCTGCCGCCGAGCGTGGCCGCGCTCCGCACGGCCACCGCGCCGGTGCTGAGCACGCCGTTCACCCGCAACGTGCCGTTGCTCACCGTCGTGCTGCCGGTGTAGGTGTTGTTGCTGGAAAGCGTCAGCGTGTTGGCGCCAATCTTGGTCAGCGTCCCCGCCTGTCCGGGGAAATCGTTGAGCGGGCGCACAATCTTGGCGTCGGAGAGGCTGGTGTCAATCCTCGCCCCGTTGGTGCCGAGCTGCACAATCAAATCGGCGCCGGTCAACCCGGCGTTGTCCATGAGGTTCACCGTGCCGGCGGCGGCCCGCACGATGCCGCCATTCAGAATCAGGTTGAAATACGGCCCGGCGACCGTGGAGAAGTTGTAAATCCGCTTCACCGTGAGCGTGCCGCCGGTGATCGTGTTGGTGCCATTGCCGCCGTCAATATGGTAAAGGTTCGTCACGTTGACGCTGCCGCCGCTTTGGGTGGCGAGGCAGGTGGCGTTGTGTCCGATGACCAAATCCCCGGCGTTCACCGTGCCGGAAAGAATGTCCAGATTGCCGTTGGCCGCCGCCGCCAGCGTCATCCGCTTGCCATTGGTGACGTTCAACGTGCCGCCATCCACGACCAGCTTGCCGCCGCGCGCGCCCGCGCCCGCAAGGTAACCCACCACGCTGGGGTCGGTGCCGGTGGTGGTGAACGTGCCGGATTTGAGGACGAGGCTGCCGAAGTCCGCCGACAGGCAACCCACGTTGTAACTGCCCGCCCCCGGATCGAGCGTCAGGATGCCGAGGCCGGTCTTCTTGAGATAACCAGAGGTGGTGGGCGCACTGCCGGTCAGCGTGAGATTGGTGGTGGCCGGGGACACAACAATGGTGGCGGTGTTGGTGCCGCTGATGGTGAAGCTGCGGTCGCTGCTGGTGTTGGTCGCAGGGCTGTAATAGAGGCTGCCGCCCGCGAACACCAGATTGGCCGCATCGCTGCTCGCGGCCCCGATGGAACTGTTGACCCCGCCGTTGGCCAGCGTGGTGACGCTCAAGATGCCATTGCTGAGGGTCGTGCTGCCCGTATAGTAGTTGGTGGAACACGCCAGCGTCAGCGTGGTGGCGCCCGCGTCAAC
>JAPLTZ010000410.1 GCA_026397895.1 Verrucomicrobiota bacterium
AAAGGATTTGTGTGACCTCGCGGTTGACGAGTTTGCCGGGCTTGGCGTCCTCGGTCTGGTCGCAGATGGCGACCTTGCGGCCGTGGCGGAGGATACGGGCGATGTAGCTGTTGGCGGCGTGATGCGGGAGGCCGCACATCGGCACGCCGTTGCGGGCGGTGAGCGAGAGGTTGAGGAGCTGCGCGCCGGTCTGCGCGTCCTCGAAAAACATCTCGTAGAAATCGCCGAGCCGGAAAAGCAGGAGGGCGTCCTTGGGCAGCTCGCCCTTGATACGGCGATACTGCGCCATCATGGGCGTGAGTTGGACTTCGGCGGACATCGGCGGAAAAACTAGCAGCAACCGGCGGCGCGGCGAGATTTTTCCGCGTCGGCGGACGGCTGCATGCGCCGCAAACGCCTTGCCGCGCGAGGCGGGCGCGGTAGCATGGCCGCGTGAATCTGCCGGAACAATTCGCCGCCACTGTCCGCGCCCGCAAGCTCCTGCCGCGCGGCGCGCGGCTGCTCGTGGCCGTCTCCGGCGGCGTGGACTCGATGGCGCTGCTGCACCTGCTCCACGCGCTCGCGCCGGCGCACGGTTGGCGGCTGACGGCGGCGCACTTCAACCACCAACTGCGCGGCCGCAGCAGCGACGCGGATGAGCGGCTTGTCCGTGTGACGGCGAAAAAACTCAGCGTGCCGTTCGTCGCCAGGCGGGCGGACGTGCGGCGGTTCGCCGTCGCGAAGAAAATTTCCATCGAGATGGCCGCGCGCGAGCTGCGCCACGGATTTCTGGCGCGGACGGCGCAGGCGCGGAAGTGTTCCGCCGTGGTGCTGGCGCATCACGCGGACGACCAGGTGGAGCTGTTCTTCCTGCGCCTCCTGCGCGGCAGCGGCGGCGAGGGGTTGGCGGGCATGAAGTGGCATTCGCCGTCGCCGGCGGACGCCAAGGTCAGGCTCATCCGCCCGCTGCTTGACGTGGCGAAGGCGGATTTGGAGCGGTTCGCGCGGGAAAGCAAAATCAGCTTCCGCGAGGACGCGAGCAACACCTCGCCGGATTTCCTGCGCAACCGCATCCGCGGCGAACTGCTGCCGCTGCTGCGGAAGAATTACCAGCCGGCGCTGACGCGGATGGTGCTGCGCGCGATGGAAATCGTCGGCGCGGAGGCGGAAGCGGTCGCGGCGGCGGCGCGCTCCGCCAACAGGAATTTCGCGCGGTTGCCGGTGGCGGTGCAGCGGCGGCGGTTGCAGCAGCAGTTGCTGGCGCAGGGAATCGCGCCGGAGTTCGAGCTAATCGAAAGTCTGCGCGGCGCGGCGGGGCGCGCCGTGACGGTGAGTCCCGGCGTGCGGGTCTCGCGGGACGCGGCGGGCGTGGTGCGCGTGGCAAAGGCCGCCCGGGTCGGCGCGAAAAAAACTTCTGCGGCGCAGGCGATTGATTTGCGGGCGGCGGGCGGGGCGGTTTTCGCCGGCGCGAAAATTTCCTGGCGCGTGGAGCAGCAGAAAACTTTCACGCGCCCGCAGCCGGTGACCGGGCGGGAGATTTTTGACGCGGACAAGGTCGGCGCACAAATCGCGCTGCGGCACTGGCGGGCGGGCGACCGTTTCCAGCCCATCGGCATGGCGGCGGCGGTGAAGTTGCAGGACCTGTTCGTGAACGCAAAGATTCCGCGCGCGCGGCGGCACGGGTTGATCGTGGCGACGACGGTGGGCGGGGAGATTTTCTGGGTGGAAGGCCTGCGCCTCGGCGAGCGGTTCAAGCTGGACGCGGCGACGCGGCGGCGTTTGCGGTGGGCTTGGCGGCGTTAGGCTGCATTCCTTTGGTTGCGGCAGGGGGTGGGTCGTGGTATAACTTGCGACGCTGGATTTGCAGCAATTATGGCCGACGACAAACAACCGAAGGAAGAGAAACCGAAGCCGAATCGCGGCGGGGAATTCAACGTGCCGCCGCGCGCCTGGCTTTTGTGGGTGCTCATCATCGCGGGCGTGATGACGATGATGGCCTACCGCAAGCAACTGGAGACCCCGTCCGAGCCGATGCCGCAGTCCGCCTTCATGAGCCTCGTGGCCTCCAACGAGATTGCCGACGCCACCATCACGCTCGACCCGCAATCGCCGTATCTCCGCGAGATTGCCGGCCACTACTTCAAGAAAAACAAGGAGGGCAAGCCGGAGAAACTGGCGTTCAACGCGCTCGTCTTCCTCACGGACGAAAAACTTCAGGAGCTGTCGAGCAACCCCAAGTTCAATTCCGTCCGCCCGAACGCGATGTTGCTCGGCCTGATTTATAGCGTGCTGCCGGTGCTGCTCATCGGGGCGCTGATCTGGTTCGTGTTTATCCGCCAGATCAAGGCCGCCGGCAAAGGCGCGATGAGCTTCGGCAAGAGCAAGGCGCGGCTGCTCGCGAAGGAAAAAAACAAGACCACGTTCAAGGACGTTGCCGGTGTGGAAGAGGCGATGGAGGAAGTCTCCGAGCTGGTCGAATTCCTGAAAGACCCGAAGAAATTCCAACGCCTCGGCGGTCGTATTCCCAAGGGCGTGCTCATGATCGGCCCGCCCGGCACGGGCAAGACGCTGCTCGCGAAAGCCATCGCCGGCGAGGCGGACGCGGCGTTTTTCAGCATCAGCGGCTCGGACTTCGTGGAGATGTTCGTCGGTGTCGGCGCGAGCCGCGTGCGCGACATGTTCGAGCAGGCGCGC
>JAPLTZ010000369.1:0-11919 GCA_026397895.1 Verrucomicrobiota bacterium
CGTTTTCATTTTTCCTTCGCCACCTCGCAGGGCGGCGTTAAAGGACGGGCCGCCGGGTCAGTTGGCGGCGTGGCGGCTGCGGCGCCATTTGGAACGGTGTTTGACGATCCAGTCGGTCAGCGCCCGCTCAAAGCCGATGTCGCAGCCGGCTTTTTCGGATTCGATCCACTTGTGGCGCATGATTTCCTCGCGTTCGGCCAGAAATTCGCGGTAGAGCGTGGAGTTCTTGAGGAGTTCGTCGCCCGAAATGTTTTTGTGTTCGTCGGACATACGCATTCGTCTTATCGGCGGAAAATTAGCACGGTCTTAATCAAGAGCAAAAGGACAGTAACAAAGCTGTTGCCGGTTTGTCACATGAAAAACAGAGGCGTTCAGGGCAGCGTTTGCCCGGGCGAAAGGCTGTGGCCGGCGAGAAATTCCGGTGCGGTCAGCCGCCGCCCGCCTTCGAGCTGCAATACGGAAACGCGCAGGGCGTTCTGGCCGCAGGCGATGACGATGCCGGCCTTGTCGGCGGCAAGAATCTGGCCGGGCGCGCCGGCGGCGGGAACGGGTGAAGGCGCGGATGCGATTCCACAGGACCCGGGCGGGCTGCCGCCAATCGAGCTGGCCGTCGGCTTTCTGGATTTTGGCGCAATGGCTGACGCCGGCGGTGGGTTGGGGGCGCGGGGAAATTTTTCCGGCGACGTGATCGGGGATGGTTTGCAGCAGCAGCTCCGCGCCGAGTTGGGCGAGGCGGTCGTGGAGGGTTTCGGCGTTGTCGTCGGGGCGGATGGGCGTGGTGGCCTGGGTGAGAATCGGGCCGGTGTCGAGGCCGGCGTCCATGAGCATGATGGTGACGCCGGTTTCGGGTTCGTCGTGGAGGATGGCGGATTGGATGGGCGAGGCGCCACGGAACTTGGGCAGGAGGGAGGTGTGGACGTTGAGGCAGCCGTGGCGTGGCAGTTCCAAAATGGCGGTGGGCAGAATCTGGCCGTAGGCGGCGACGACGATGAGGTCGGGCGCAAGTTCGCGGAGTTGGGCGATGAAATTTTCGTCGCGGGCGCGGGCGGGCTGGAGGACGGGGAGTTTTTCCGCGAGGGCGGTCTGTTTGACGGGCGAGGGCTGGAGCTGGAGTTTGCGGCCGCCGGGTTTGTCGGGCTGGGTGACGACGGCGGCGAGGGCGTATTCCGGCGACCGCTGCAACGCGAGCAGGCTGGCGCCGGCGAGTTCCGCCGTGCCCATGAAGACGATTCGCAGCGGCATCAGGAAATCATTTTTTGGCGGCGCGGCGGCGGGGGGAAAAGTTGGCGCAGCCCTTGGGGCCGGGGCAGGCGGTCTTTTCGGGCGCGGCCAGACCGGTGAAGTGGTTCAGGATTTCGTTGAGCACTTCGACGGGCGTCTGGGTGGCGTCAATGACGTGAAGGCATTTGCGGCCGTAGAATTTGAGGAGGGGCTTGGTCTCGCGGTCATAAACCTTGAGGCGGTGGCGGATGACTTCGAGGTTGGCGTCGTCGAGGCGGTTTTCCTTGAGGGCGCGGCGCTGGAGGCGGTGGACCATTACGTCGAGGGTTTCGCGGAGGATTTTGGCCTGCTTGACGTTGCGGGGGATGCCGTCGAGCACGAGGATGTCGGTCTCGGGATGGAAGCGGCCGGCGCGGGTGGCGGTCTCGATGGATTGCCGCCACAGCTCGACGGTGGGTTCGTCGGGGACGAGTTTGCCGTGCTGGGAATACTCGATGAAGATGCGGCTGATGGGGTTGGTGATGGTGAGGCTGCGGAAGACGTCGCCGCAGGCGCAATGGAAAAAGCCGGGGACGGTGCCGAGGATTTTGCCTTGCGTGCCTTTGCCGGAGCCGGGCGCGCCGAGGAGGAGGATGGTGCGGTATTTCATGGGGGTTGGTTGGTTGAGGTTGGGGGACGGCGGGTTTTTTGAGAATCAGGCGTCCTTGTGTTTGAGGACGACTTCCTGGATTTCGAGGAAGGGCACCATGACCTCGTGGGAGGCGTGCCCGGCCTGCACCTGAAGGTGCAGTTCGTTGGCGCTGACGCGGGTGATGCGTTGGGCGGTGTAGGTGCCGCGGGCGGATTTGAAAATGAGCTCCATCTCGCGGTCGGCGTCGCGGCGGACCAGGGTGAAGAAGCCGGGGAACTGGGTCTCGAAGAAGCGGCGGTTGAGGGTGAACTGGCCGCGGGCAAAGGTCCGCGTGGCGGGCAGCGCGGCGGCCGCCGCTTCCTGCGCGTGCAGCGAAAGCGCGCCGGCGTGGGTTTCTTCCGGGGGCGGTTCGCCGACGTGGTAGGCTTCCTTTTCGTGAACCGGCTCCTGCACGATTTCGGATTTGTCTTCGACCTGCGTGGGCAGGCAGAGGAAAATCAGCGGGCCGAGGAACGGCAGCACGGCGGAGACGCCGCAGATGAGGCCGGGCGAGCGGGCGCGGAAAATGGAGACTTCGTAGCCGGCGTAGATGTTCGCGGCGTAGATGAGCAGCAACGCGAGCAGGCTCACGCCGGAGCCGAAGAGGGATTTGACCAGCGATTGCGGCGCGGGGCGGGCGAGGCGCTCGTAATCGTTCTTGATGACGATGGCGACTTTCTCGGCGGCTTTCTTTGCCTCGACGGTCGGCGGCGGCTCGATGAGCGCGGCGACGAACGGGGTGATCTTGGGGTTGGCGGCGGCAAGCTGTTTCAGGTCGGCCTCGGAGAATTTGTCCCATGCGACGCGGTCGGAGTAGCTGCCGTCGTCCTGGCGGAGGAGCACGCCTTTTTCGTTGGGCGAGACGGGTTCGCCGGCGACGGTCTGGCCGTTGCTCAATTGGAAGGTGACCGCCCGCGCGCCGCCCGCCAGCAGGCCGCACACGAGCACACCGATGCAGAGGAGATGGATTTTGCGCACGTGGGATTTTTGCATAACAAACCGGGCGGGTCAAAGAAAGAGAATTCATTTCCGGCGCGGATGCGGGGCGGCGCATCCGGCGCTTGTCGGGCGGACGCCGTATGCTTGAAGATGGTCGCCTGCACCGGCTGCGGCACGAAGGTTTTCATCCCCAGCGACCTGCCGCCGCTGGCGACCGCGCCCTGTCCGAAGTGCGGCCATAAATTGATGATGCCGATGCAGCTCCGGCAGTTCGAGCTGCGCGGCGTCATCGGCTCCGGCGGCATGGGCAATGTTTACCGCGCCTTCGACACGACCTTGCAACGCGAGGTGGCCGTGAAGCTGATGAAGAAGGAGCTCGCCGAGGATGCCGGGTCGCTGGAAAGTTTTTTCCGCGAAGCCCGCGCCTGCGCCTCGCTCAACCACACCAACATCATTCACATCTACACCTTCGACGAATGGGAAGGGCTGCGTTACCTCGTGATGGAACTCGCCGACCACGGTAGTCTCGACGGACGCATCGAGAAATTCCAGCGCGTGCCGGAACTCGACGTGCTGGACATCGGCATCAAGATTTCCTCCGCGCTCGACATGGCGCTCAAGCACAACCTGCTCCACCGCGACATCAAGCCCGGCAACATTTTGTTCAACGCCGACAACGAGCCCAAGCTCGTGGACTTCGGGCTGGCGCGCAGCACCGAGGCGGAAACCGGCGTGGACGACGTGGCGTGGGGCACGCCGTATTACGTCGCGCCCGAAAAGATAAAGCGCGAGCCGGAGACCTTCCTCTCGGACATGTATTCGCTCGGCGGCACGCTCTACCACGCGTTGACCGGCCATGTGCCGTTCGAGGCGCCGACCATTGACGAAGTGGTCTCCGCCCAAGTCCACACCCCGCTCACGCCGCCCAATCTTGTGCTTCCCGAAATCACCCAGCCCACTAGCGACGCGCTGGTCAGGGTGATGGCGAAAAATCCCGAGGACCGCTTCCTGAGCTACGACGAATTCCGCTACGCGCTCGAAATGGCGCGCGCCCAACTGCTCATCGCCCAATCCACCAACCAGGCTCCGGCCAAGAACATCAAGGGCAAAACCGGCTGGTGGCGGCGGTAGCCAACAAAAAAGGCAGGTCTTGCGACCTGCCTTGGGAAACTGTCTGGCGGGGGATTATTCCGCTTTCTTCTCGGCTTTTTCTTTCTTTTCGCCGGCGGGTTTGGCCGGCTTCGCGCCCAACCGGATCGATTTGGCTTCCAGTTTGCCGGCATTGTCAATGTAGGAAAGCCCGACCGGCTCCCCGACGACGGCGTCATCGAGCTTGGCGGGTTTGCCGTCCTTGGTGATCTTGGTGTCGGCGGTGACGGCGAAGGTCTTTTCCGCCGTCTTCTGTTTCACCGTGACGCTGTCGGCGGTCTTGGCGCTCAACGTGCCGGCGTAGGGCAGCGCCTTGACTTTGGCTGTCGCGGAGGCTTCCGCTTTGGCTTTGCCTTCGCCCTTTTCTTTCTTCTCGGCGTTGGCAGAAATGGCGAGGGTCAGGCTCATGGCCAGCAATGCGGCCACAGATGGTTTGAGGAATGATTTCATGATTTTTTTGTTGGTTGTTTGTTTGAAGTGCTGTGAACGGGGGGAGTTCTAGCAAACCGCTGCCGCTGCGGGCAAGATAAATTGCGCTCCGGCCGTTCCGCCCCATTTCTTGCCCCGCCGCCGCTGCTCCTGTATCCTCGCGGCATGGAAAAATCCGACCAACTCCGCGAACTCTGGCGCATGCAGGATGCCCTCAACAAACGCATCGGCGTGCATACCCACGGCATGACCGAGGAGGAAAAAACCAAGTGGCTGCTCAACTACACCCGCGCCATGACGCAGGAACTGGCCGAGCTGACCGACAGCGTGCCGTGGAAATGGTGGGCCAAATACCAGAAGTTCGACGAGCAGAACGCCCGCGTCGAGGTCGTGGACCTGTTTCACTTTCTCATCAGCATGGCGCAAGTGCTCGGCATGAGCGCGGACGACGTCTTCGCCGCCTATATCAAGAAGAACGAGGTCAATTTCAAGCGGCAGGAGAGCGGCTACCACACCAAGGACGAGCACGACTCGAAGCATATTTGAAATATGCAACCGAAACCAACGGGCGGCGTTCAAAAGTTTCTGTTTGTCTTCATGGCGGTGGGAGTTGTGATGCTGGCTTTGGGCATCAAGGACCTGTTCGCCAGGAATTTTCAGAACGGGCTGGGGTTGATGTTTTCTGCGGCGATGTTCACATTCATCCCGCTGGTCATCGGCTCGCAGCTTCGTAAGCAGCAGGCGCAGGTCGCAGTGGCGGTGCAAAAGCGGCGAGAAGACCCGACGCCGTGGTTGCGGCGCGCGGATTGGGCGAAGCGGGAAATCGAGGCAAAGGAAATCGCGCCGCCGTTCGCATTTTTCGTCGCGGCGGGAGTCCTCGTGCTCATCGCGCTTTGGCAGTTCAAGGGATTCCACATGGC
Organism: Verrucomicrobiota bacterium; assembly: GCA_026397895.1. Taxonomy (GTDB): domain Bacteria; phylum Verrucomicrobiota; class Verrucomicrobiia; order Limisphaerales; family JAFMIX01; genus JAFMIX01. The sequence continues at coordinate 5,329 of JAPLTZ010000369.1, forward strand.
GGGCGGCGACCCGCTGTTCTCCGCGTTGTTCTTCGGGATTCCACTCGTCGTGGCGACCATCATGGCCGCGCTCGGTGTTCGCGCGGTGGCGCGGCAGAAAAAATTCGGCAAGTCCGTCTTCAAGTTGAACGCTGCGACCGGCGTAATCGGCGGCAAACTCGAAGGCCGCATCCACGGCGAATCGCAGATTGAACTGTCCGGCGAATTCAAGGTGCGGCTCATCTGCCACCGGCAGACCGGCGGCGGCGAGCACGCAAAGGTGAAAAAACTTTGGGACGCCAGCCAATCCGTCCGGGTGGCCGGCGGCGCGGGAAGTTTTTTGATTCCGGCGGTTCCGGCGGAAATTATGGCGATCTCGAGAATTCAACCATGACCTTCTCACCGGGAACTGCGGGTGGAAAGATTAAAGCTGCTTTTACAAGCTTCGATATCGACCAACTCGCCCGCCGCGTCAAAAGCCTCGCCCGCGAGATTGAGCGTGATTACGCCGGGCGCGAACTCGTCATCGTCTCCCTGCTCAACGGCACCGTGCTGTTCCTCGCCGACCTCATCCGGCACATCGGCAAGCCGCTGCGGCTCGATTTCATGGGCGTGTCCAGTTACGGCGCGGGCACGGAATCCGGCGAGCTGGTTTACACCAAGGAACTGCGCCTCGACGTGCGTGGGCGCGACGTGCTGCTCGTGGACGACATCCTCGACACCGGCAAAACCCTTTTCCGCGTCACCAAAAAACTGCGCCTGCTCAAGCCGCGCCGCATCCGCACCTGCGTGCTGCTCGACAAACCCTCGCGCCGCGTGGAGAAGGTGCAGGCGGATTACGTCGGCTTTGAAATTCCCGATGTTTTCGTGGTGGGCTACGGGCTGGATTTCGCCGAGCGTTACCGCAACCTGCCTTTCGTCGGCGTGCTGCACCCGCGGATTTACAAGGAAGCGTGAGGCCGGTCACCCGCCGGCCAGCGGCAGCAGCACGGTGAAAGTGGCGCCCTGGTTCGGTTCGCTCGCCACGCTGATGCTACCTCGGTGTTCCTCGATGATGCGGCGCGTGATGGGCAGGCCCAGGCCGGTGCCGTGCTTCTTGGTGGTGAAAAAGGTCTCGAACAATCGCCCCATGTTTTCCGGGGTGATGCCCACGCCCGTGTCCTGGATGGTGATGCGGAACTGCGCGGGCCGCCCGCCCGCCGCGCCGGCGACTTCCGTGGTGACGGTCAGTTCGCCGTTGACGCCCATGGCTTCCACGGCGTTGAGCAGCAGATTCATGAACGCCTGTTCCATCTGGTAGAGGTCACCCGCCACGTGGTCGTCCCCGGCGGCGAAGGATTTTTTCAGCGTGATGAGTTTTTCGTTGAGCTGGTGCTGCACCAGCCGGAGCGAATGTTCCAGCGCCTCGTGCGCGCGCACCGGCGCGATGTCCGGCTTGGCCGGGCCGGCCACGCGCAACATCTGGCTGATGATGGCGTCGATGCGCTTCATCTCGCGCCCCACAATCTCGGCCAGCTCGGCCTCCTGCTGTTTCTCCAGCAACAGATCCACAAACGTCCGCACGGCGACGATGGCGTTCTTGACCTCGTGAGCCATGCTGGCGGAAAGCGTGCCGATGTTGGCCAGCCGGTCCAGCCGGCGCAGGTTCACTTCCAACTGTTGGGCCGCCGCCAGATCGTTCAGGATCAGAACGAGGTGGTCCACCTTGCCTTGCGCGGCGGTGACCACGGCATGAACGCGGACGTCGCGGTGCTCGCCCGTCGCCGTTGTCAGGCGGATGTGATGGTCGGCGGCGGCCTTGGCCGTGGTGAAAATTTCCCCGGCGATTTTCCGCAAACCCTCCGGAAGTTTCTCCACCGGCTGGCCGGTCAGGGCGGCGGCAGCCAGCCCGGTCAGCCGCTCCGCCTCCACTGAAAAGACGGTGATTTTCTTATGGCCGTCAATCCCGACGACGCCGCAAACCAGGCCGTTGCGGAGGATGCTGGAATAATTTCCGGCCTCCGCCAGCGGGCCGGGTTGGTTTTTTGGTTTGGTCGGCACGTTCGTAGAAAACAATGTCTGATTAAGCGCATAAGCCGCCGCCAGTTCAAGGGTTTTTCGCGGCCCCGCCGATTTTATCTTTTCAACCGCCGTCCGGTCTTTACCCTTGCGCCATGACATTGCTGGAACGCTCCATCGAAGATTCCGTCGCCACGTTGCGCGGCTTGGCCGGTCTGGAACAACCCCTTGCCGCCGCCGCCGCGCTCGTGTTGCGCTGCCTGACCGGCGGTCATAAACTCCTCATCTGCGGCAACGGCGGCAGCGCCAGCGACGCCACCCACATGGCCACGGAATTCCTCTGCCGCTTCATGGAAGACCGCCGTCCCTACCCCGCCATTTCCCTCACCGCCAACGGCGAATTCATGACCGCCGTCTGCAACGACTACCACGCCGACGAGATTTTCGCGCGGCAAGTCTGGGGGCTGGGCAACAAAGGCGACGTCCTCATCGCCTTCACCTCCAGCGGCAAATCCAAGAACATCCTGCGCGCCCTCGAAGAAGCCAAACGCAAGGGCGTGGAAAGCGTCTGCTTCCTCGGTCGCGACGGCGGCTACACCAAAGGCGTTGCCACCATCGACATCATCGTGGCCGGCAACAACACCGCGCGCATCCAGGAAGGCCACACGCTGCTGTTTCACGTCCTCTGCCAGCTCGTGGATGAAAAACTGCCGAAGGCGTGATTCGCGGATAGCGCGAATTCCTTTGCGCCTTTGCCTCTTTGCGCCTTTGCGTTAATCTCCCCGCGATGACGCCCGCCCAAGCCAACACGCGCCACGCCCAACTCACCGCCGAAATCCGTCGGCATGACCGTGCCTATTACGTCGAGGGTCGTCAGCTCATCACCGACCGCGAATACGACGCGCTCTTCGCCGAGTTGCAGGCGTTGGAAAAGGATTTTCCCGACCTCATCACGCCGGAATCGCCCACCCAACGCGTCGGTGGCGCGCCCAGCGAGAAGTTCGCCCGCGTCAAACATCTCGTGCCGATGCTCTCGCTGGACAAAGTCGCCGCCAGCGACCACCCGACCAAGGACGAAGAACCCGACCGCGACGCCCGCAACCGCGCGCAGGACGAAAACACCCTCGCCGAACTCCGCGCCTTTGACGCCACCATCCGCAAGCACCTTGGCCGCGACCGCGTGCAATACATCATCGAGCCGAAGGTGGACGGCGTGTCCCTCAGCGTCCATTACCGCCACGGCAAGCTCGCCCTCGGCGTCACGCGCGGCGACGGCACGGAAGGCGACGACATCACCACGAACCTCAAGACCGTGCGCGGCATTCCGCTGGAGTTGAATCTAAAAAATCCGCCCGCATTGCTCGAAGTGCGCGGCGAGGCCTACATTTCCATCAAGGACTTCGACGCGCTCAACGCCCAGCTCGCCGCCACCGGCGAGAAAAGTTTCCCCAACGCCCGCAACGCCACCGCCGGCACGCTCAAGCAGCTCGACCCGCGCCTCGTCGCGCAACGCCCCATCCGCGCCGTGTTCTACGCCGTCGGCGCGTGCGCGGGCATCAGGTTCTCGACGCACTCCGAAATGCTCGAAGCGCTCGCCGCGTTCGGCCTGCCCACGCAGAAACTCTGGTGGGTCTGCGACGGCATCGAGGAAGTGCTGAAAATTTACCGTGAGAAAATTGTCGCGCACTACGACGAGGACAAAGACCTGCGCCGCCAGTTGCCCTACGAGATTGACGGCATCGTGCTCAAAGTGAACACGCTTGCCGACTGGGCGCGCATCCCCGGCCGCAGCCGTTCGCCCGGCTACGCCATCGTCCACAAACCCGTGCCGTGGATCACGCCCGCCGAGACCGTGCTCAAAGCCATCACCGCGCAGGTCGGTCGCACCGGCGTGCCCACGCCCGTGGCCGAACTCGAACCCGTCTTCGTCCAAGGCTCGACCATCGCCCGCGCCACGCTGCACAACGAGGACGAAATTCGCCGCAAAGACATCCGCATCGGCGACACCGTGGTCATCCGCAAGGCCGGCATGGTCATCCCCGAAGTGTTCGAGGTGATGAAGACCAAGCGCCCGCCCGGCGCGAAGGAATTTGATCTGTTCGCGCACGTCGGTGGCAAATGCCCCGCGTGCGGCGGCGCGATTGCGAAGGATAAAGTAGGACAGGCATCGCGCCTGTCTCAAACTTCAAAGGCGGAGTCGGATTTTTCAAATGGAGACAGGCGCGACGCCTGTCCTACGGAAGAAGAAGTCGCCTGGCGCTGCCAGAACATCGCCGGCTGCCCGGCACAACTCACGCGGCGCGTGGAATACTTTGCCGCCCGCAAGGCGCTCGACCTTGAATCGCTCGGCGGCATCGTGGCGGAAAAACTTGTCGAGCGCGGCCTCGTCAAAGAACCACTCGATCTGTTCGACCTGAAATTGGACGTGCTCGGCAAACTGAACCTCGGCACAGACGACGAGCCGCGCACGTTCGGCGAGAAGAACGCCACGAAGATTCTCGACGCGCTCCAACGCGCCAAGACCGCGCCGCTTTCCCGCTGGATTCACGCGCTCGCCATCAGCGACGTCGGCGAAGCCACCGCCAAGCAACTCGCCGCGACACATGATTCGCTGGAAACGCTTGCTGCTTCCGAAGTCCTGCGCGACATCCGCGACCTCGGCGCGAAGGAAAGCGAACGCGCCGAAATCAGCCCGCGCTCGCGCAAGAATCCGCCCAAGACCGACGCCGAAAAAGCGCAGCGCCAGCAGCGCGACGATGAACTCAAGGCGGAGATCGCCGCCATCGAAGCGCGATTGGACGCGGGCGGGTTGAAAGCGCGGCTCGTGGAAGTCGGCCCGGTGGCGGCGGCGAGCGTGCTGGATTATTTCGCGTCGCCCGCCGGGAAGAAAGTTCTCGCCCGTATCCGCGAATTGGGCATCAAGCCCGCGAGCGAAAAAGCCGCCATCGCGGCGACAGCGGCGGGCGTGTTCGCCGGAAAGACCTTCGTTCTCACCGGCACGCTGCCCACGCTCACCCGCGAGGCCGCGACGGCGAAGATTGAAGCCGCCGGCGGCAAGGTCTCCGGCAGCGTGAGCAAGAAGACGGATTTCGTTCTAGCGGGCGCGGAGGCTGGCTCAAAACTTACAAAGGCGCAGGAGTTGGGCGTGAAGATTTTGAGCGAGGCGGAGTTTTTGAGGCTCTGCATTTGACAACTGGAACGGGAGACAGTAGTTAAATCACACTCGATGTCCCCGCATTTGTTGTTTCGTGGTCGCCAAGGAGCGTTGGTTTGTCTGGTTGCGCTGGCTGTTTTGTCGCGCACGCAGGCAGCGAATTTTCTTTTTGACGCGACCAAGGCCGAGATGGCGGGCAACGCCGATTGGGTCATTGATGCCGATGCCTACAACTTAAACGTGGCCAATGGCAACGGCTCGGGAACACTGGGCACCGGAGGCAATGAATCCAACCCGCAACGCTTTCCTACACCCGACCAGACCAACGTCACAGCCAGCACATCGGAGACTTACTGGCAGGGCGCGCTCTCGGCTTGGGCGATTGATATCGTGAAGAATGGGCATCACGTCGAGACGCTGCCCTACAACGGGCGCATCACTTGGAATGATTCTTCCAATGTCCAAGACCTCACCAACTACAACGTCTTTGTCCTCTGCGAGCCGAACATCTATTTCACAGCCACGGAGAAAACTGCCCTCATCAACTTCGTCAAGAACGGCGTCGGGCTCTTCATCGTATCCGACCACTCTGTTGCCGACCGCAACAACGACGGCTCGGACGCCTATCAGGTCTTGAACGATCTAATGACCAATTCCGTCGCGAACAATCCCTTCGGCATCCGCTTCAACGGCGACAATGTTTCCCCGGCTTCAACATATCCTGATACCAGCATCGCCGACCCCATCACGCACGGCGCCGCCGGCACGGTCACGAGTTTCGCCTATCACAACGGCAGCACCATTTCCATCAACACCAACCAGAACGCCTCCGCCAAGGTGGCGTTTTGGACTTCCTCCACTCACGGCACCAACAACGCCATGATCGCCTACGCCACCTTCGGCACGGGTAAAGTGGTAGCCATCGGCGACAGCTCGCCCTTCGACGACGGCACGGGTGATCCCAATGACACTTCTTTTTATGTGGATTACCCGCTCACTTCCGTCGGCGATGGCGATGCCATCCTCAACGCCTCGCTCTGGCTGGCGCAAAAACCGCCCGTCATGAAAATGGTGTCGCTCACCACCAATCTGGTCCAACTCTCCTGGCCGTTGGCGTCGAGCAATTATTCCTTGCTGGTCAGCACCAATCTGGTGACGTGGAGCGTTGTTTCCAGCGGAATCCGGGTCTCCGGCACAAACCTGCTCTACACGAACAGTCTTTCCGGGCAGAAACAATTCTTCCGGCTCAAGCAGTAGCTCAAACATCCTTCCGACGCGACAATCGCATTGCGCCCGCCGCGATTTCCGTTTCAAATGCGTTCCCGATCCATGAACTGGTTCTCTAAAATTTTTACCACTGCGGCGGACAACCGCGATGATGGGAAAACTCTTCATCCTTCGCAGACCTGTCCGGAGTGCGGCTCGCGCCTTTGCAACGAAAACATTGATTCGGCAGCACA
>JAPLTZ010000369.1:12015-20618 GCA_026397895.1 Verrucomicrobiota bacterium
GATTGCCCCGCGCAGGTGCGGCGCGGGCTGGCGCACTGGTGCGCGCCGGAGGTCATGGACGTGCCGGGCGCGGACGCGCGGCTCATCACGTTGCTCGTGGAGCGCGGGCTGGCGCGCGACGTGGCCGAGCTTTACCGCATCAAGGTAAAGGAGCTGGTGGCGTTGCCCGGCGTGGACGCGGATACGGCGCAAATTTTTTTTGACGCGCTCACCGCCAGCATGAAGCGCAATGCTTGGCGGCTGTTGTTCGGCCTGAGCATCCCGCTCGTCGGCGCGGCGGAAGCTCAGGCGCTGATGCGCGGCTTCCCGACGGTGGACGCGGTATTCGCCGCCGGCGCGCCGCGTTTGATCAAAGACGCGGGCGTGAGCGAAGCGGTGGCGCAGAGCATTGTCCGCTGGCACAGCGACAGCGTGAATCGCAAGCTGGTGCGGCGGCTGGAGAAATTTGGGTTGAACTTCAAATCGGAACTTTTCCCGGCGGGTCGGTAGCTTTCATCTCGCTTTCCCGCCCGGCTTCGCCTACACGAATGCGCGACATGGACTGGCCTTCGTTCTTGCTGGCGGGGTTCGCGGTGCTGTTCATCGGCGTCGCGAAGGCGGGCTTTGGCGGCGGCCTCGGCATGTTGGTCACACCGCTGTGCGTGCTGGCGTTCGGCCCGAAGACCGCCATCGGCATCCTGCTGCCGCTGCTCTGCGCGGGCGATGCCTTCTCGCTTTACCACTACTGGCGCAAATGGCGCGCGGAGAATCTGAAATTCCTCCTGCCCGGCGTCGTGGTCGGCGTCGTTATCGGTGTGCAACTCGTCGGCAAATTTTCTCCGCGCCAGCTCAACATCGCCATCGGCCTGATTGCCGTGCTGTTCGTGGTTTTCCAGTTCGTGAAGGAACGCATCTTCCGCGCGGAAGGCGTGTTCGCGCCGAACCATTCTGTCGGCGGACCGTGCGGCGTGGGCATCGGCATCACCTCGACCTTCGCGCACGGCGCGGGGCCGGTGGCGGCGATGTTCCTGATGCCACAGCGGATGCCGAAGGAAATCTTCATGGGCACGAGCATCCTGCTCTTCGCGTTCGTAAACTGGATCAAGCTGCCGTTCTTTTGCCTGGATCGGACGCTGGTGGATTGGCCGCTGTTCGCGCCGCAGGCGTTGATTACGTCGGCGACGCTGCTGGTGAGCGCGAAGTTTTTTCCGCTGGTGCCGCTCGGGGTGTGGCTGGGCGTGTGGCTGAACCGGCGTTTCTCCGAGAGGATTTTCGTGCGGGTCATCTACGCGTGCCTGCTCGTCACCGGCCTGCAACTGATTTTCAACTTCGACCTCGCCGCGCCGTTCCGGTGAGCGCCAGCGGAATCTTTCCGGCGGCGGAGCGCGGCGTTTACGCCGCTTCACCGCCCGCATGGTTTGGGACACTCGTGAAACGCGGGCTTGGTGAATGTTGAAGCGGCCTGAAGGCCGCGCTCCTTTTACGCCCAATAACGGTAGTTCACGTTCGGGAAGAGGTTGTCGGTCGCTTCCATTTTTTCGAGAAGCGGCACGACGATGCGGCCGGCCAGAATCTGTTCGTAGAGTTTGGTGAAACGCAGCAGGTGATCCTCGACGCGGGCGCGGGCGTAATCGGGGCTCGTGCCGCTGCGGAGAATGAACGGCCAGTCGCTCGCCTGGGCCAGCATCAGTTCGCGCGCGGCCTGCTTGAGCGCGCGTTTCTGCACGCCGCCGCCGTGCTGCCGGAAGCGGCGGGCGAGTTCCGTCATGCGCTCGTGCGCGATGCGGAGGTGCGGATAGATCCACGCGTTGGCGTCGTTGAGCCATACGCGCCAGTGACCTTCCTCGCCCCAGCTCGACGCGGCGGGCGTGGCGATCTGCTGCGTGGGGTGGGCGCGGAGATATTCCGTGGGCGTGGTGAGAATGAATTCCTTCTGGTCGTAAACCGCCTTGCGCACGAAGTAATTCAGGAAGTCCAACCCCTCGTGCCACCAGTGACCGAACAGCTCGGCGTCGTAGGGCGCGACGATGTGCGCGGGGCGGTCCATGACCTTGGCGAGCCGCTCGAACTGGCGGCGGCGGTCGTGGAGAAAATGATTCGCGTGGTCGTCGGCGGCGCGGAGGGCGGCGGCGGGGTCGTAGATTGTTTTCGCGGCAGCCTTGCCGGTGACGGCGTAGTATTTGATGCCGGTGAAACCGCGCACGTGCGGCGCGGGCAGGCAGGGCCTGACGTATTCGTGGTCGAGGTCGAAGCCGATGTCGCGGTAGAAATCGCGGTAGCGCGGGTCGCCGGGGTAGCCGATGTCGCGGCTCCAGACCTGCTCGGCGGAATGGCGGTCGCGGGCGAAGGCGGCGATGCCGTGGGGCGTGAACACCGGCGCGAACACGCCGTAATGCGGTCGCGGCCGCGCGTGAATCAGCCCATGCGTGTCGGTGATGAACCAGCGGATGTTCGCCTCCTGCAAAATGCGGTCGAGGCCGTCCACGTAGGCGCATTCCGGCAGCCAGATGCCGCGCGGGTCGCGGCCAAACCACGAGCGATACTGGTCGCGGGCGGTAAGGATTTGCGCGCGGAGCGCGGGCGGATGGTCGGCGAGCAGCGGCAACAGCGCGTGCGTGGCGGCGCTGGTGATGATTTCGATCAGGCCGGCGTCCTGGAATCTGCGGAACGCGCCGACGAGGTCGTGGCCGTGGGCGGACCAGGGTTCGCGCACGGCGAGGAAGCGGCGGTGGTAATAGTCGGCGAGCGGCGCGAATTCCTTGTCCCAGCGCGTGCGGCGGATTTCTTTTTCGGCGAGCGCGATGAGGTTTTCAAGGTGGCGCGTGTAGCGTTCGCGCAGGAGCACGTCGCCGAGCATGGCGCAGAGCGTGGGCGTGAGCGTGAGCGTGAGGCGGGCGTTCACGCCGTCGCGCTGCCAGCCATCGAGCATCTGCACGAGCGGGAGGTAGGTCTCGGTGACGGCCTCGTAGAACCAGCTTTCCTCCAGAAATTTTTCGTGTTCGGGATGCCGCACGAACGGCAGGTGCGCGTGCAGCACGAGGGAGAAGTAGGAAGGCGAGCTCATGAAGGCAAAAGGCAAAAGGCAAAGGGCAAAAACAGCGTGACGGCGCGCGGGGTCATTCGTCGGTGGATTCGGAATCTTCGTCCGCGTCATCGTTGCCGGTGAAGCGGGCGGCGAGTTGGCGGCTGGCGGCGAAGAGCAGGACGCCGGCGAGGAACAGCAGGCCGAAGGCGGCGACTTTGAGGAAGTTGATTTCGGTCTGGCGGGCGCGGTGGGCGAGGTGGGGACGGATTCTTCAAAGGCTTTGCCTTCGGTTTTCACCGCGACCGGCGCGCTCGCTTCGGCGGCGGGCGGTTCGATTTCCGGCAGGATGTGCGCGGCGGTGAGCGAGGCGAGTTCGGTGACGATGCGGCGGCGGACGCTCCGCGCGCCGGCGAGCTTGGTGAGCGTGCGGGCCTGGCCGGGCGTCCAGCGTTGCGGCGCGGGGAAGGCGGTGACTTCGGGCAGCTCGGTGCGCCCGGCGGCACGGAATTGTCGGATGACCTGCGTGAGGGGAAGGTTTTCCGCGACGGCGGCGCCGAGGGTTTGCAGGACTTTTTGGAACGGCACGTCGGGCGGCAGCGTGGCCATCATGAGCGAGGTGTCGGGCGAGACGGTTTCGGGCGGCGTGTGGACGGGCGCGGACACAGCGAGCGATTTCCAGTCGCCGGTTTTCTGGGTGTAGCCGAGTTCGGCGACGTAGCGGGTTTCGCCGCGGCCGACGGGCACGAACCAGTGGCGGGCCTCGGTCTCAACGGCGACCTGCGTGACGAGGCGGCCGGCGGGGGAATCCTGATAGATGCGGAGGTTGAGTTGCTGGCCGGCGGCGAGCCGGGCGGCGGCGCGTTGCGCGGCGAGCGGGAAATCCCAGTGGGCGTAGAGCCAGCGCGGGTCGCGGGCGACGAGCGGGTCGCGGTCGACGAGGAACAGGCGCTGGGTGCCGTAGGATTCGGGCAATTTGTATTTCGCTGCCGGCTGGGTGGCGGGCTTGAGGCGGGGAGCGGCGGCGGGTTTTTGGGCGACTTCCTTTTTGACGGCGACTTTGCGGGGGCGTTGCGCGGCGGCGGCGGCGGCGGACTTGACGGCCTTTTTGATTTTGCCGGGTGCGGCTTTGACGGCGGTGACGACTCTGCCTGCGACCTTGCGGGCGGCGGCGGTGATTTTTTTGCGGGTGGATTTTTTTGCGGGCATGGCGTCAGTCCTCGTCGAATTTGCGGTTGATGAGGGCTTCGATCTCGGCGAGGGCCTGGGAAGCGTCATGGCCTTCGGCGTGAACCTTCAATTTGCTGCCGGGGCCGGCGGCGAGCATCATCAGGCCCATGATGGACTTGCCGTTGACCTTCTCGCCGTCCTTTTCAACAAAAATATTGCAGGTGAACTTGTTGGTGAGACGGACAAACATCGCCGCCGGCCGGGCGTGGATGCCCAGCTTGTTGGCGATTTGAAATTCCTTGGTCAACGCGTCGTTGCCCGCGAGTTTTTTCGCGCTCATCACGCGCAAGGCTAGCGCAGGCGGCGGAATTGCGCCACAAATTTGTCATTTCCCGCCGGGCGACATGCGGGCGATGAGCCGGTCGTTGAATTCCTGCGCCGGGTTGTAGCCGGACATCTTGAGCTTGGTCTGGAAGGCGGCGACTTCGATGAGCCGGGCGAGGTCGCGGCCGGGGCGCACGGGGATGACGATGTGCGGCACGTCCGCGCCGAGAATTTTCACGAATTCCTGATCCATGCCCACGCGGTCAACTTCGCCGGCCTCGTTCCACGCCTTGAGGGTGATGACGAGGTCCACGCGCTTTTCGTGGCGGATGCTTTTCACGCCGAACATGGCGGCGACATTCACGATGCCGATGCCGCGCACTTCCATGTGGTTGCGGGTGAGTTCGGAGCTGGTGCCGATGACATCGTGGCCATCCACGAGGGTGACCTTGGTGGCGTCGTCGGCGACGAGGCTGTAGCCGCGCTCGATGAGGGCGAGGACAGATTCGCTTTTGCCGATGCCGCTTTCGCCCTTGATGATGACGCCGACGCCGAGGATGTCCACCATGCTGCCGATCTCCGTGCCGCGCGGGGCGAACATCATCTCCAGCGCGAGGGTGGCGTGGTTGATGAACTTCATGGTGATGAGCGGCGTCTGGAAGATGGGCACGTCCACGCGCTCGGCTTCCTTGAGGAGGAGCTTGTCGGGGCGGAGGTCGCGGCTGAAGACGATGCAAGGGATTTTGTAGGAGAGGAAATGCTGGTAGCGCTGCAACCGCTCGGCTTCGGGCAGCGACTTCAGGTAATACGCCTCGGCATTGCCGATGACCTGGACGCGCTTGTTGGCGATGTATTTGGTGAAGCCGGGGAGCGCGAGGCCGGGGCGGTTGACGGTGGGTTCGCGGATGATGCGCTTGAGTCCGGCGGCGCCGGCGAGGAGTTTCAATCCCAGTTCACCGGCGTGGTCGGTGTAGAATTTCTCGACGAGGACGGGATCGTGTTTCGTGGCCATATTGGGATTAGGATTACGATTAAGATTACGATGAGGGGCGGGAGTGGAGTTTCATAATCCTAATCGTAATCGTAATCGCCCTCACATGTTGAATTCCGGGCCGAGATAAATCTCGCGCGCCTTGGGGTCGTTGACGAGCTGCTCGGCCACGCCGTCGTAGACGACCTCGCCCTTGTGGATGAGGTAGGCGCGATCCACGAGCTTCAAGGTTTCGCGGACGTTGTGGTCGGTGATGAGGATGCCGAGGCCGCGTTCGCGGAGGCGGCGGATGATTTTCTGGACTTCGTAAACGGCGATGGGGTCAATGCCGCTGAAAGGTTCGTCGAGCAGCAGCAGTTTTGGGCTGGTGACGAGCGCGCGGGTGATTTCCAGCCGGCGCTTTTCGCCGCCGCTCAACTGATACGCCATGCTCTTGGCGACGCCGGTGAGGTCGAGTTCTTCGAGGAGATATTTCAGCCGCACGGCGCGCTCGGTGGATTTCATCGCGCAGGTTTCGAGGATGGCGAGGATGTTCTGCTCGACGGTGAGCTTGCGGAAAACGGACGGCTCCTGCGTGAGATAGCCGATGCCCAGCCGCGCGCGCAGGTGCATGGGCCGGTCGGTGATGTCCGCGCCAAGGAATCGGACCTCGCCCTGATCGGGGCGGATGCCGCCGACGACCATGTTGAAGGTGGTGGTCTTGCCGGCGCCGTTCGGGCCGAGCAGGCCCGCGGAATTGTTGGGCGGAGTTTCCATGCGGGTCATTTCGACGGGCTGAGGATGGAGCTGTTGGTGATGTCCGGCGATTGCGTGATGCGCATGCGGGAGTTGGTGGCCTTGATGGTGTTGTTGACGCGGTCGAGCGTGATGACGTCGCCGCGCCACGTGCCTTGGGCGGTGGTGAGGACGGGGGTTTCAAGCAGCTCCATGACGTCGTTGGTGTAGGTCTTGGTGAGGTTGTAGGTGTAGATGGCCTTGCCGCCGGTGCCGTGGATGCGCTGGCCTTTTTCGTCCACGAAGTCAATGACCACGCCGGTCTCGGCGATGACGCTCTGGTATTTGCTGCCGTTTTCCTCGGTGAGCTTGACGGTGAGGGTGTCGCAGGCGAGTTCCATGCGGGGGTCTTTGACGCGCACGTCGCCGAGGTAGATGGCGGTGCGGGCCTTGAGGTCGAAGTAGGCGCTCTTGGAAAGGATTTCCGTGGCGGGCGCGGTTTCGGTGTTGGTGCCGCGCGGCACGGGGGTGTTCATTTTGAACAGCGGGGAGGCGGGCGCGACGGCGTTGGTGGCGGCGCGGCCCAGGGCGGCGGCGGCGAAAATGCAAATCAACAGGAGCAATTTTTTCATGGCTTGGAAACGATGGCCGGCGCTTGCCGGATGACGGTGTGGACGCGGTTGGAGATGGTGAACAGGGAATTGGTCTGCTGCCAGAGGAAGCCTTCGCCGCGGATGAGCATCTTGCCGTCGCCGCTGCGCGCCTCGATGCGGCCGGCGGAGCTGGCGGTCTGCGTGACGGAATTGTAGGTGCATTCGGGGGCGCGCACGACGAGCTCGGTGGTGCCGTCGAGGTTGTAGGTTTCGACGAGCAGCTCGTGGATGAGCACGCGGCCGTTCGGCTGCGGCTCGGCTTCGGCGCCGCGCAGGAGGGACTTCATCTGGTTCTGGTGCGGCGCTTCGTAATATTCCGGCACATAAAAATCCTTCACCCGCCCGAAGTTGGCGGCCTCGGCGGCGGGCGTGGTTGCGGCGGGGGCGTTGGTTTCCTGCGCGAACAATCTTCCGCCCGGCCCGCCCAGCAGCGCGAGCGCGACGAGCAGTCGCAACGGAACGCGGTTGATGGATGGGGTTCGCATGTCAGCGGGCGGCGGCGTGGATTTTTTTCAGGTTCGCGATGAGCGCGGGCATTTCGCGCAGCGGAATCATGTTCGGCCCGTCGCTCATGGCTTTGTCTGGATTCGGGTGCGTCTCGATGAAGATGCCGTCCGCGCCGGCGATGAGCGCGCAGCGGGCGAGCACGGGGGCAAACTCGCGTTGTCCGCTGGATTTATCGCCGCCGCCGCCGGGGAGTTGCACGGAATGCGTGGCGTCGAAAATCACCGGGCAGCCGTAGCGTTTCAGGATGGGAATGGAACGCATATCGGCGACAAGGTTGTTGTAGCCGAACGTCGTGCCGCGCTCGGTGAGCAGAATCTTTTTGCCGCCGGCGAGCCGGGCCTTCTCGGCGACGCGCCCCATCTCGGCGGGCGAGAGGAACTGGCCTTTCTTGAGATTCACGATCTTGCCGGTGGCGACGGCGGCTTCGATGAGATCGGTCTGGCGGCAGAGGAAGGCGGGGATTTGCAGGATGTCCACGACCTCGGCGGCGGCGGCGGTCTGCTCGGCGGTGTGAACGTCGGTGAGGACGGGCACGCCGAATTCGGCGCGGATTTTGGCGAGCACGCGCAATCCGGCGGCGATGCCCGGCCCGCGAAAGGCTTTGGCGGAGGTGCGGTTGGCCTTGTCTAAGCTGGCTTTGAAGACGTAGTTGACGCGGAGCGCGGCGCAGGTTTTGACCAGCGCGGCGGCGATCTGGAGGCAGAGACGCTCGCTCTCGATCACGCACGGCCCGGCGATGAGCGTGAGGCGGGCGGGTTGGTTCAGCGATTTCCAGATGGCGGCGTCACTTGGCACGGCAAGGTTTTAGCAGCGCGCCTGCGGAATGTAAATGCCCGGCGCGGTCAGGAAAATTTTGTCCGCCAGAGGTGGGGCGACTCAGGCTTCACGTTTCGCAACGGGATTTTTCCACTTCAATCCTCGGAAGCGGGCGAAGTCGCCGTCAGCGGAGTGCAACACGCAGTTATGTTCCACCGCCAGTGCTGCCAGATGCGCGTCGGAAACCAGATTGGCGGTGGCATTGCCCGCGCGCAGCATCTGCTGAAAAATGGCCCAATGATTTTCGGTCGGCTGGAGCATCCGCACACAGGGCTGGGCGAACCAGCTTTGCACCCGCTCAATCGCCTCCTTGCCGGTCAGGGGCTGCCGCTGGATGCGCGGGTTGGTGGCGATGCGGATGAAGGCATTTACCGTCGGCCAGCAAAGACCGACCGTTTCCGCGCCGCTCAACTGCGCGTCCCACCAT
>JAPLTZ010000395.1 GCA_026397895.1 Verrucomicrobiota bacterium
ATTTCGCCCGGCAGCCCGCCTCGCCTACGCCCGGGGATGCGCTCCGTCATAAACTTTCTTCAACCGCTCCGTCGTGACGTGCGTGTAAATCTGCGTCGTGATGAGATGCGCGTGGCCGAGCAGCTCCTGCACGCTCCGCAAGTCCGCGCCTGCGTCCAGCAGATGCGTGGCGTAGCTGTGCCGCAGCTTGTGCGGCGTGAGCTTCGGGTCGAGCCCGGCCACCGCCAGATGCTGCTTCAACCGCCGCGCCAGCATCGTCCGGCTCACCGGCGTGGGATTGATCTTTTCGGACTGAAACACCGGCGCGGGCGCGGCAGGCGGCTGCCGCAGCGTCGCCCAATAGGCTTGGATCGCCTTCAGCGCCGGCTCGCCGATGGGCACCTGCCTCTCTTTCTTGCCTTTGCCGCGCACGCGGACGAGCTGCTCGCTCCAGTCAATGTCCTCCACGCGCAAGCCGGAAAGCTCGCTCACGCGTAGGCCACAGGAGTAAATCGTCTCCAGAATCGCCACATCGCGCAGGCAGGTGCTCGCCGCGATGGGCCGGCCCGCGCTCTTTCGCTTCGGCGCATCCAGCGGCTTGAGCGGCGCTTCCAGCAAATCCTTCATCTGCTGGATGGTGAGGAACTGCGGCAGCCGCTTGGGCATCTTCGGCAGCGAGAGGTTCTTGATGGGCGACGACGCCACTTCGCCGTGGCGGATGAGAAAGCGGTAAAACGTCCGCAGCGCGGAGAACCGCAGCGCAATCGCTGCGCGCCCTAGGTTCTGACGACCGAGGAAACGTAGGAAGCTGCGGAAATCATCGCGCTGAAGTTTTTCCCAAGCGGGCGTTGCCCCGCGCTCGTTCTTGTGCCACAGAAAAAATTCCTCCGTCGCCTGCTTGTAATTCCGCTGCGTGTATTCGGAAGCACCGCGATCGGTGGCGAGGTGGGCAAGGAATTTATCCACCCATGTGTCCTTGATGCTGTAACCCGGTTTGGAATCTTTGACGGCAGGCACGGTGTTGACTACGACAATTGGTTGGGATAAGTCACCGCGCCCGTGGTGGAGATATTTATAACTTGCTGCTTTGTGAGAGCCTGAATGAGGGCGCTGACTTCATCCATAGAAAGCGATTTGCCGAAGAGTTGTTGCATCTGCGTTGCGAGAGTGGATTGCTTCGCCGGGCGGGTTCTTCCAATGGATGCGAGCTGTTTGACAGCGTATTGAACTCGTTCAGCGTGATTCATCAACAGCGGAATGTCGAAGAAACCCGCATGGCGGGCCGCTAAAGTTCCGGTCTGTCTCAAGTGGGCAATCTGTGCATCAAACCCCTTGTCTTTGGAAACGATGTGAAAATATCCCTGCGGGTCACAAATCTTCGCCTCCCCGACTTTTTGAGCCAGCACCAAGTCTAAAGCGTTTCTTCCGCTACTATCGACCTCCACCAACTCGACTTGGGCAGAATACTTCAGAAGCTTTTTCACCAACGACACCGGCAGGCTCTTCTGCTGTTTGCCCAATACCAACACCACCTTCACATCCTTGCCAGCGATACGATCAAAGTCAGCCTCCTGGACATTCTCAAAATCGATGAAGATGTGATTGGTTCTGCCCATGACCAAACCTCATTCCCCGTCGCGCGGCG
>JAPLTZ010000200.1 GCA_026397895.1 Verrucomicrobiota bacterium
GATGGCCAGCGCCTGACCACGGAAATCGGCGAGCCGCACCGGCTGGCCAAGCTGGTTGGTGAAAGTGTAATCCGGCAACAGGTCGCCCTCCTTCAGCGGCTCGACTTCGCGCACGACCCGCAAGGTCGGTGGCAACGCCGGCGGTGCGGTCGGCGCGCGCGGCGCATCAAGTTTTTTGACCTGCTCAATCCAGCTCGTGTCCGCGCTCGTGACCAACTGGAACGAAACCAGGTCGCCCGCCGCCAACCCGCGCAGTTCGTTGGTGTCGCCGGCGGTGAACGGCATGACCATCGCGGGCATGTAGCCGGGGATTTCCTCGTGGCTGATGACGACGGTCTTGCCGTCGGGCTGCAGCTCCTTGACGATGCCGCGCGCCTGGAACGCCTGCACAAACAGCGAGCCGGCGGGCTTGGCCGCAGGCGGAGCGGAGGGCGACGCGCAGCCGGCCAGCACCAGCGCGGCGGCGAAGGAAAGCGATTTCAGTTTCAGCATAACCGGTGCGCTGATTCTTTCGCCGAACGGAAACTTTGGCAAGACCGCTGTGGCCGCGCTTGCCAGCGGGCGCGGCTTGGTGGTTAATTGGCGGGGATGCATCTCGATTGGAAAAAACTCCAGACGCTCGCGCTCGCCGAGGTGGAGGCCACGCTCGCCGCGCTGCCCGCGCCGCTGCGCGAACCGGCGGCCCGGCTGCCCGTCACGTTCGAGCGCAAACCGAATCGCGGCTTGCAGGCCGACGGCATCGAGGCGGACACGCTGGGGCTGTTTTGCGGGCCGGACTTCGCGGACGAGGAGCACGCCACGCTGCCGCCGCAGATCATTTTGTTCCTGGAGAACATCTGGGACACGGCCGACGGCGACGGGAAGTTTTTCCGCGAGGAAATCCGCACCACCTACCTGCACGAACTCGGCCACTACCTCGGACTCGACGAGGACGAACTCACCGCGCGCGGGCTGGAATAAGCCCCGAGGTCGCGGCCTTCGTCGGCGCGCGGCGCGGCGAGCTGATGCTGCAAATACTGCCGGTCAATCTCCGCCGACGTGCCCGTGCCGCGACAGGGCGAATCAAATCCTGCGCCGCGAGATTGACGAAGCCGGGGTCGCGCCCGGTGAGCACGAGCGCGGCGACGTTAAAGCGCGGCGTGCTGCGCGGGTCGGCGGCGTGCTCCCAGCCAGCGGTGAACCAGTTGCGCGTCATGTCCACGCGCCCGGTGTTCTCGACGACGGCAATCTTCCCCTTCGGCGCGGCGGTGTGAAAGATGTTGTTCCGCAATTCCACGCGCTCGGCGTCCGACGAGAAGCGGAACAGCACGGTCGTTCCCTTGCGCAACGAGACGACGGTGTTGTTGAAGAAATGCAGCAGGCCCTGGCGGTAATTGCCCTTGATTGCGCCGTCGCCGCCGCAGTGGACGACGAACCCGTGGCCGTCCGTGGGCAGCTTGAGGAGCGTGTTGCCGTAAACGAACGCCTCATGATAGCGCGCGTCCAGCCGCACGAGCTTGCTGTCCTCCGCGTCCACCAGGTCGAGCTGTTTGTCGCCGCCCTCGATCCAATTGTAGCGCACGACCAGCCCGGCGGAGCGGTCCTTGAGGTTGTTGCCCCGCGCCCGCGCCAGCAACGGCCCCAGACGGTTGAACTGAAAAACCAGCCCGATGGCCTCGGAATAGACATTGTGCTCATAGCCGCTGCCCGGGTTGCCATTATCAAAAATGCGGTTGCCCTCCACCAGCACGTCGCGCGTCGCCTGCTTGTCGCTGGAACTGATGAACAGGCCGTTGCCGCAGTCGCGCAAAATGCAGTTGCGGATGATCAAGTGCTCGCCCTTCTCGACCCGGATGGCGGCGGCGTTCTTGAGATATTTATGTGCCTTCCCGTCCGCCTCGGTAAATTGCTGCGCCGTCCGCGCGCCGCCAATCTCCAGATTCTCGATGACGATGTAAGCCGGCGTCGTATCGGGCGGATTTTTCGCGCCGCCGATCTTGATGATGCTCCGCTCGCCGCCCCAGTATTGCAAAGACCGGCGCGTCGTCGCCCCGGCACCAGCCAGCACCGGCAACCGCCCGGCGGCATCCGGCACGCCGCGCACGGTGATGGGCGCGTCGGCCCGCCCGGCGCGGCAGAGGACGAACTTGCTCCGGTAAGGCTCGGGGCGCGGATAAATCAAAACCGTGTCGCCGGGCGACAACGATTCCCACGGCACCTGTCCGGGGTCGGCCAGTTGTTTGCCCGGCCCGACTTCGTAAGTCGCGGCGAACGCCCCACCCGCCAGCACGAGCAGGGCAACGGACAAGACACGCGACTTCATACAGGAATAGTAACCTGCAAGCGCGGCGGCGTTCAATCTGTGTTTGCCGGCGCAAAGCGGCGCGCATTCGCAGTTCACTATTCCGGCGGCAGCGAATACACTCCCCGCATGGCCGACACGCTCGTCGTCAACGAAATCTATCTCAGCTTGCAGGGCGAAAGCACCTTCGCCGGGCTGCCGTGCGTGTTCGTGCGGCTCACCGGCCGCGACCTGCGCTGCTCGTATTGCGACACCGCCTACGCCTTCACCGAGGGGAAAAAGCAGACCCTCGAAGCTGTGCGCACAGAAGTGCAACGTCTCGCCGCGCCGGGCGGCAATCTCAAATCTCAAATCTCAAATCTCAAATTGCCCCTCGTCGAACTCACCGGCGGCGAGCCGCTGCTCCAGAAAAACTCCCTGCCGCTCATGCAGCAACTCTGCAACGACGGCTTCACCGTGCTGATCGAAACCAGCGGCGCGCACGACATCTCCCAGATCGACCCGCGCGTGCGGCGCATCGTAGACTTGAAATGCCCCACCAGCGGCGAGGTCGCCCGCAACCGTTTTGAAAATATTCCGCACCTGCGCGCCACGGACGAAATCAAGTTCGTCATCGGCACGGTGGAGGATTACGAGTGGGCGAAGCGGCAAATCGCCGCGCACAACCTCGCCGCCGTCTGCCCGCTGCTCATGTCGTGGGTGCATCCGCTGCGACCGGAGCAGCAACACAAGGCGCTCAAGCCCGTGCCGACCGGCCTGACGCCGATTTCGCGAAAGGATTTGGTCGAACGTATCATCGCCGACGCCCTGCCCGTGCGCTTCCAGGCGCAACTGCACAAAATCATCTGGCCGCCGGAGCAGCGCGGAGTTTGAAATGAAATCCGCCCAAGTCATCCGACTCCTGCGTGAATACGAATCGCGCAACATCACCTTTGTTGAAGGCGATGGCTCGTGGGCAAAAAATATCTCGACCTCACCGCCGCGTTCGGCGTCGCCGCCGCCGGCCACGCGAACCCGCGTGTCGTCCGCGCCGGCCAGCGGCAAATGGCCACGCTCCTGCACGCGATGGGCGATGTCCACCCGCACGCGCTCAAGGCGCGGCTCGCGCGCGAATTGAGCCGCATCACCTTCGAGCGGTGGGCGCGAGCCGGGGCAAAAGGCAAAAGGCAAAAGGCAAAAACCATCTTCAGCAATTCCGGCTTCGAGGCCGTCGAGTCCGCGCTCAAGACCGCCGTGCTCGCGACGGGCCGGCGCGGCGTCATCGCGTTTGAGGGTGCGTATCACGGACTCGGCTACGGCGCGCTCAACGCCACGCACCGCGAGCATTTCCGCGCGCCATTCCGCTCGCAGCTCCGCGAGTTCGGCCACTTCGCCAGCTTCCCGAAAGCGAAAGCCGATTTGCCGACGCTGGAAAAATCGCTTCGCCGGATTTTCCGCCGCGAAAAGATTGGCGCGATTCTCGTCGAGCCGGTGCAGGCGCGCGGCGGCTGCAACATCCCGCCGCCGGGATTTCTGCCGCTGCTCCGCCGGCTCTGCGACCGGCACGGCGCGCTACTCATACTCGACGAGATTTACACCGGCTTCGGTCGCACCGGCAAATGGTTCGCCTGCGAACACAGCGGCGTTGCGCCCGACCTCATCTGTCTTGGCAAAGCCTTGACCGGCGGCTTCCCGCTCTCGGCGTGCGTCGGGCGCGCGGATGTGATGGACGCCGCGTGGCCCGTCTCCACCGGCGAGGCGATTCACACCAGCACGTTCCTCGGCCATCCCGTCGGCTGCGCGATGGCGCTGGCACAAATCGCGGAAATCAAGCGGCTGAAACTCGTCGAGCGCAGCGCGCGGCTCGGCAAAATGCTTTTGGCGGAATTGTCCGCAGTCCGCAGTCCGCAGTCCGCTGTCGCAGTGCGCGGCGCTGGGCTCATGGTTGGAGTTGAACTCACTTTACCTAACGGCCAACCGGCGACCCAAATCGCACTCAACGCCATCAAGCAACTCCTGCATCGCGGCTATATTTTTCTGCCCGAGGGTGAGCACGGCAACATCATCAGCCTCACGCCGCCGCTGACGATTTCCGAGGCGCAACTGGCTGCCACCGTTAGAACTTTGGCCAAGGTTTTAGCCACAGATTAATACAGATGCACACAGATAAAGCAAAAGGGGTTGAAAGTGGAATCCGTTCCATCTGTGTTTATCTGTGTCCATCTGTGGCTTTGGATTTTTGCCCATGAAACTCTCCGAAATGCGCGAGCTGCTGACGACGCGGCAGATCCAGCTCACCAAGTCGCTCGGGCAGAATTTCCTGCACGACGGCAACCAGCTCCGGCGCATCGTGGACGCCGCCGAGTTGCAACCCGCGGACAAGGTGCTGGAAATCGGCCCGGGTCTCGGCCCGCTCACGCAATTGCTGCTGGAAAAATCCGGCGAAGTTTTCGCCATCGAGAAAGATGCGCGGCTGGTCGAGGTGTTGCGGGAACGATTTCCGAACTTGAATTTGCTCCATGCCGACGCGCTGGACTTCCTGAAAAACGAACCGCGCGACTGGAGCGGCTGGAAACTCGTCGCCAACCTGCCCTATTCCGTGGCCTCGCCCATCCTCGTGGAGCTGGCGCAAGCGCCCGGCTGCCCGCAACGGCTCGTCGCCACGCTGCAACTGGAAGTCGCCAAGCGCCTCATGGCGGCGGCGGACGACGACGATTACGGCGTGCTCACGCTGCTCGTGCAGCTCCGCTACCAGCCGCGCGAGTGGTTCAAGATTCCGGCGGACTGTTTTTTCCCCGCGCCGGACGTGGACTCCGCTTGCGTGTGCCTCGTGCGGCGCGCCACGCCGCTGCTGCCCGAAGCGCAGCACGCCGTGTTTGAAAGGATCGTGAAGCGTGCGTTCTCGCAACGCCGCAAGATGATGCTGAAACTGCTGAAACAGGACTGGCCGGCGGCAAAGCTGGAGGCCGCCTTCGCCGCGCTGCAAATCTCGCCGCAGGAACGGGGGGAGAAGTTGAGCCTGGAACAATTCGTCGCGCTGACACAGGCATTGGCCTCGGCTCCGGCGTGACCAGACGCCCGCCGGCCTGAAATCCTGCGTTCTGACCCTCATCCGAATGGACGCGCCCCAAAACGCCGCGTTTTACCCCTCGTTCAAACGGATGCGCCCCAAAATCCTCCGCTCCAGCCCTCATCCGCACGGATGCGGGTCAAAATCCGGCGTTCTGACCCTCGTTCGGATGGATGCGCCTCAAAATCCCGCAATTTGCCCCTCATCCGTGCGGATGCACTCCAAAACGCAGCGTTTTGACCCTCGTCCACGCAAACGCGGGTCAGAACGGAGGATTTTAGGCCTCATTCACGCCATTTCAGGCTGAAAATCAGGGATTTGTCGGAAAACGTCCGTCCCGCACTGCCGCCTGATGAAAAACCATTTGCCGCCTTTGCCGGCGCACGGCAAAGGCGGCAAAACACAAAACCCCCATGCTGGACAACTCATTCCAAACAAAATACCGTTCGGCCATGAACCGAGATAGGCTGCAAACACAGGGGCCGACCTAGATGTTAGCCGTCAACGCATGAGCGCGCTTTCTGAATTTCTCTCCGACGTGATTAAGGCTGCTCTGACGGAGCTTCGCGAAGACCCAATCCCAATTCACACCTTCGCGTTTTACCACGACCACGAGTCAGGCATTGTCTCCGTCTGTGTGGACACCAAAGAGTCCTCGACCAAGCTCGTTCGCAGTAGCAACCAGTGGTCTATGGGATATTTCGCGGAGCACATTAAGAGCGGGAGCTGGACGGATGCTTGTTTGTTTCAGGCCAATGTCGGGAGAAGCTTGTCGCTTGGAGACTTTGCGAGGGTTAATCTCGCGGAGACAGACTTGGATGGCGATACAGCCACCGACGAGTCCTTTTATATTGAGATGACGAGAGCAGTAATCGCACACCAGAAGGAGATATTAGAGCTAGCTCCCGAGCCTGATGATGTTGTTTTTTGTTGTTCGAGCGCAGATTCCGAAGTTGGTTTAGTGTGGTCTCGACTATGACGGCTAATACGGAGATAGGCTGCAAAATTTTCTCCTCCGTCCCGCGCTTCACCAATCCGTCGGCGCGTAGTCCTTGAGAAATTTTCCCCAGATGTGTTCGCCCGTGTTGAGGCCCGCGATGATCGGGTCCACGATGCGCGCCGCGCCGTCCACGATGTCCAGCGGCGGATGGAAGCGGTGCTCGGCCACCTTGCGCTCGGCGATGTGCGCGGGGTCTTCGTCCGTCACCCAGCCGGTGTCCACGGCGTTCATGTGGATGCCGGCGGCGTGGTAATCGGCGGCGGCGGTGCGCGTCATCATGTTCAGCGCGGCCTTGGCCATGTTCGTGTGCGGATGCCGCGTGGTCTTGAACTTGCGGTAGAACTGCCCTTCCACGGCGGAGACGTTGACGATGTGCTTGTCGCACTCCGGCGTACGGAGCATGAGCGGCTTGAGCCGCGCGTTGAGGATGAACGGCGCGATGGCATTGACGAGCTGCACTTCGAGGAGTTCCACGGCGGGAACTTCGTGCATGAGCATGCGCCAGGAATTGTGCCCGCGCAAATCCACCTGCTGTAAATCCTGGTCGAGCTTGCCCACGGGAAACAGCGCCTGCTGCGCCGCAAGTTCATCCGGCAACAGCGGCACCTGCGAAAGCTCCGCCGCGTGCGTGAGCCCGGCGGTTGGAGCGCCGAGC
>JAPLTZ010000143.1:0-1341 GCA_026397895.1 Verrucomicrobiota bacterium
GCAATTCACGGACGTCGTTGGTAAGGAGGCGGTCTTCGCGGATGAGCCGCACGAGGCCGTGTTCGTCCGCCAACACCGGGCCGAGGAACGGCGGCGCGGCGGCGGCCAGGGCGGGTTCTTGAAATTCCTTCAGCTCCCGCCGCACGGTCTGCGTGATCTGCCCGGCGATGAGGCCGAGGAGTTTTTCGCCGCCGTCCGCCGCGGCGTGGCGCACGAGGATGATGCGGGTGGTGAGGCGTTCGGGCGCGGGCTGGCCGAGGAGCATTTCGCCGAGGTCAACGGCGGGGACGGGCTGGCCGCGGTAGTTGAAGAGGCCGGCGACGCCGCGCGGCGCGCCGGGGATTTTCTGCAATTGCAGCAGCGGCAAAACCTCCACCACCCGCGTGGCGTCCAGCGCGTAGCGGTCCGCTCCGAGTTGGCAGAGGAGGAACAGCATTATCGGAATGCAGAATGCAGAATGCAGAATGCAGAATGGAGAACGGGAAATGAAGAAACCATGCGCGCCCGCCCCGCATGGGGCGGTTGGTCATTCTTCATTCTGCATTCTTCCTTCTTCATTCCTGCTTCATTGCGTCAGGCCTCCAGTTTGAAACGCGCGACGCTGCTTTCGAGGCCGCGCGCGGCTTCGTTGAGGCGCTCGATGGCGAGGTTGGATTGCCGCAGGGATTCGGCGGTGCGCTGGGCGGCTTCGCCGAGCTGCGTGAGGGTTTCGCTGATCTGCTTCGCGCCGGCGGCCTGCGCGTTCATGCCGTCGTTGACGGTCTGGAAACGCGGCGGGAGCGTCTGCACCTGATGGATGATCTGCGCGAGCTGGGTGCTGACCTGGCGAATCTCCGCGACGCCGCGCTTCACCTCGTCGGAGAACCTGTCCATGCCCATGACGCCGGCGGCGGTGGCGGTCTGCATTTCCTTGACCATCTTTTCGATGTCGTAGGTGGCGACGGCGGTCTGGTCGGCGAGCCGGCGGATTTCCGTGGCGACGACGGAGAAGCCGAGGCCGTATTCGCCGGCCTTCTCGGCTTCGATGGCGGCGTTGAGCGAAAGCAGGTTCGTCTGGTCGGCAACCTTGGTAATGGTGGTGACGACGGAGTTGATGTTGGCGGTCTTTTCGGCGAGCACGGCGAGGCGCGCGGTGACGGCGCCGGAGGAGTCCATGATCTGCCGCATGGTGGCTTCCATGCGGTTGATGGCGTCCTGCCCGCTGCCGGCGAGCTGGGCGGTCTCGGCGGAAACAGCGTTGACCTCGTTCATGGTCTTCACGAGCTGCTGGGAGGTGGCGGAAATGTCCTTGGAGGTCGCGCCGATCTGCGTGGTGGTGACGGCGATGTCCTTGACGGTGGC
>JAPLTZ010000143.1:1370-2441 GCA_026397895.1 Verrucomicrobiota bacterium
CTGGGCGGCGGCGGTGTTGACGTGGCTGCCGGAGCGTTGCACCTGGCCGACGAGCTTGGAAAGGTCTTCGGCGAGGTGGTTGAGGCCGTCGCCGAGGACGCCGAATTCGTCGCGGCGCGCGAGCTCAAGGCGGCGGGTGAAATCGCCGCCGCGCATCCGCTCGATGGCGGCGACAAGCTGGTCGAGCGGCCCGGCGACGGCGGTGGATTGAAAACGCCCGACGACGACGCTGGCGATGAGCACGAAGGCCATCGCGCCGAAGCCGACGAGGGCCGCGACGGTCTGGGCGTGGTCGGATTCCAGCGCGGCGACGGCGACGACCTGCCGGTTGAAGTCGGCGAAGAATTTGTCCCGCTGCTCGCGCATGGGGTCGAAGGTGCGGGAATATTTTTCGGCGGCGGCGGCGGAATCCTTTCCCGCGAGCGCGAGGAGGTCGTCGTAATACGGAATCAGATTTTGGGAGACAAAAGCGCGAAGGCCGTTGAGGGCGGTGAGGAGTTCGGGCTGCGTCTCAAACTGCGCGCAGATTTCGGCGATGGTGACGGCGAGGTCTTTTTTCGCCTCGTCGTGGCGGCGGCGTTCCTTCTCGTTGCGCGGCAGGGCGAGCTGGCCGCGGAAGGTGTCGCTCATCTGCACCATGTCGAAATAGACGCGGTCTTTGGCGCGGTCGAGGTCGGCGGCGCGGTCGGCGCTGCCAGTGCGGATGCGCTCCGCCCAGAGCACCATCACCACGCCCACCATCAGCAGCAGGACCAACGCGGCCATGGTGGTGTTCATCCGCTGCCTGATGGTCAGATTTTTCATGGGGGACAAGGTGTTTCCGCGCGGCACTTCTATTCGCTTCCGCCGCGAAAAACAAGCAGGTTCTGGCCGCCGGACAACGAGTTCAGCCCGCCGGCGTCCGCGGGTCGCGGGTGAATTCCACGCGCCCGTCGAGCATGAGGCGGTTGCGCCCGCCGGCGTGGGGCGTGCGGCCCTTCAACTCGGCGGGCAACACGGACACGGTCTTGGGAAAATAAACATCCACGGTCAGCTCGACGTCCGTGAAGCCGTTCGTCACGCCGGCGTTCG
>JAPLTZ010000143.1:2501-16555 GCA_026397895.1 Verrucomicrobiota bacterium
CCTCGCTCCGCCCCCAGAAATTATCCAGCGGCACCGGCTCGTCCGTCCGGTCGAACCGCCACATCCAATAGCGCGTCGTCGGCGCGTCGGCGGTCGTGTCCGTCGCCTGCACCGCTTGCGCCGCGTTCGCGAAAGCCGCGGCCTGCGCGGCGGGACAGTTCCAGACCGAGCGTGCCGGCAGTTGGTTGCTCAACACGATCACCGCCCAGCCCGCGCGCGGGTCGCTCGGCGGCCAGTCGGTCCACGGCTTGAAACCGCCGGGCAGCGATTGCTTCAAATCACGACAATCGGGAAACCGCCCCTCGTGGTCGTCGAGAAACATGCGCCAGCCGAGGCCCTGCTGCTTCAACTGCGACAAGCAGGCCGTCCGCCGCGCCTGATATTTGGCGCGGGCGAGCGCGGGCAACAGCAGTCCCGCGAGAATCGCGATGATGGCGATAACCACGAGCAACTCAATCAGCGTGAAACCGCACGGGAGCGCGCCCGTCCCCGGGCGCAGCAGCGTGGCTGGTTCGGGGTCGTGGAAATTTTCCGGCGGCTCTGCTATTCCATGTTGCTGTGGCCGGGGACGGCCACGCTCCGCCTCGTGTGAATTTCCATTTCGGAATTCTGGTTGAACGCTCATGGCTTGGCCGGCGGCAGGGCGAAGGCCACGTAGGCGTCGCCGTAGGGCGTGCCGAGTTTGTTGCCGCCGCTCGCGGCGATGACGATGTATTGCCGGCCGTTCACTTCGTAACTCGCCGGCGGCGCGCTGCCGGTCCAGGGCAGTTGCGCCGACCACAATTCCTCCCCGGTGTCCTTGTCGAAGGCGCGGATTTTGTTGTCGCGCGTGCCGGCGGCGAAGACGAGTCCGCCCGCCGTGACAATCGCGCCGCCGTAGTTTTCCGTGCCGGTGTTGCGGAGACCTTCGGCGACGAGGCGCGGGTCTTCGCCGAGCGGTTTGCGCCAGACGAGTTTGCCGGTGTTGAGGTCAATGCAGTTGAGCGTGCCCCACGGCGGTTTGTTGGCCGGAAAACCTTCCGGGTCGTAGAACTTCGGCGCGCCGCTCACGCTGTAGGTCGGGCGTTCGGGCGGCGTGGTGCGCGGCTTCACGAAACCGTCGCGCGCCATCAGGTAATCAATCAGCGCCATCAGGTCCGGCTCGCTGATGACGTTTTCCGGCTGCGCGGGCATGCCGTTCTTGCCGGTGCGGATCTGTTTCCGCACGTCCTCGTCGGTGAGACGCAGGCGCAGGCCGCGCAACGGCGGGCAGGTGCTGATGCCCAGCCGCGTCGGGCCGTGGCAGGGCATGCAGATTTTTTCGTAAACCTCCCGCCCGCGCGTCTTCGGCGCATTCACGTCGTCCGGCGGGTCGTCGTCGCGGAAGGCGGAGATGACCCAGCCGACGTGATTGGCGGTGACGTAAAGCCGCCCGGTGTCCACGTCAATGCACGCGCCGGTCCACTCCGCGCCACCGTCAATGCCGAAGAAAATATTCGCCCGGCCTTCCGTGCACGGAACAAAAAATCCCTTGGTGGCGCTGAGGAACTGCGTGCGCGCCCAGTCGGCGACCTCCTCGTTGCGGTCGGTGAGGTCGGCGGCGGTGAATTCCATTTTCAGGAACGGCTCGGGTAATTCCACGTCCGGCTGGTAGGGGAAGGAGCGTTCGCCTTTCAGCGTGCTGGTCGGCGCGCGGCGCAGGCGGAAGGGGAAAATCGGTTTGCCGGTCACGCGGTCGAGCAGGAGCGTGTTGCCGATCTTGGTGCAGACGGCGACGATGTCCACGCGCTTGCCGTCGCGCGTGATCGTGCCGAGCGCGGGCGGCGCGGAGATGTCGCGGTCCCAGAGGTCGTGGCGGATTTCCTGGAAGTGCCAGCGGTATTTTCCGGTGCGCGCGTCAATGGCGACGACGCAGTTGGCGAAGAGGTTTTCGCCCCAGTGATCCACGCCGATGAAGTTCGGCTTCGGCCCGCCGGTGGAGATGTAGGCGATGCCGCGGACTTCGTCCATCGCCATGCCGGCCCAGCAGTTGGCGGCGTAATTTTCCGGGCCGTCCCAGGTGTCGTAGCCGAATTCGCCGGGCGCGGGCACGGTATGAAACGTCCACAGCAGTTTGCCGGTCACGACATCGAAGCCCCAGACATCCTTGCGGAATCCGGGCACGACGATGACGTTCTCGAAAATCGTCGGGCCGGCGGTGGCCGCGCCGAAGTCGCCCAACGCCACGCCGGGCAGCAGCGTGTGACCGTTCTCGCCGAAGCCCGCGATGGGCTGGCCGTTGGTGGGGTTTAAAGCGTAGAGGTATTTGCCGGCGCAAAACATCACGCGATCTCTTGCGTCGCTCTTACCCGGCCAGTAAATCAAACCGCGAAAAGCGGGCTGGCCTTCCGGTTTGTAGCGCCACAGCTCGACGCCGGTTTCCGCGTTCACGGCGGCGATGTGTTTGCCGGCGGTGGGCGCGAACATCACGCCGTTCGCGATGATGGGGTTGCACTGGATGTTGTTGCTGCCGTCGCGCGAGTGATACGTCCACGCCATCTGGAGATTGGTGATGGTCTGGCGGTTGATCTGCGTGAGCGCGGAGAAGCGCGTGCCGCCGTTGTCGCCGTGCGAGCGCTGCCACGTTTTGTAGGTTTCGCGTTTGGGAAAGCCGTTGGCGGGCGTGAGTTCCTCCGGCTTCGCGGCGGGAATGATCTGGTAGAGCGGGAGCTTCTCGCGTTCGGCGGCGCTCTCGACGGCCCAATGATCGGCGGCGGGTTTCCCGTCGAAATGCCACAGCCCAATCGTGTCCGGGTCATTCAGAAACGGCGCGGCGGGCCCGCCCTTGATTTCGCGCGGGCCGAAGGAAAGCCGCACCTCGTCCATCACACCATCGCAGCGCGCGTCGCCTTCGTTGTTTTGGCCGAAAGTCAGATCGCCTTGGATCACCTTGCCTTTCGGCAGCGGCACGGGCGCATCCTGCACCAGCTTGCCGTCCACGAACAGGCGGGCACGTTCCGCTTCGACGACGGCGGCGAGGTAATACCATTTGCCGTCGCAGATGTTCGCCGCCGTGGTGAGCGTGCCGTTGCGGCCCGGCTGGCGGAAGCTCAACGCGCCGCTGCCGGCGGCGGTGAACAGCTCCCAATGTTTCGCCGAACCCCGGGGATCGCAGGCGACGAGCAGGTTGATTTGCGTCGCGCTGTTCAACTTGGCCCAGCATTCGATGGTGAAGGGGCGCAGTCGCAACTTGGCCTGGCCGGCAACGCGCAGGCCGCCGCGCAACGCCTTGCCGAACGCCGGCGACAGGGAGGCTTCGGTGGTGCCGCCGCTGGTGGCATTTGTTTCCGCCGCGCGCGCGGACGCAAACGCGACGGCGGCGGAAAGCAGGATGGCCTGGGTAAAGCGCTGGAACATAGGACTGCTTCGGACGGTTTTGGATTTTGTCGGGTTACACTGTTGCTGTCGACAAGCTTGAAGGCTCATGGATTGGCCGCTGGCAGGGCGAAGGCCACATAGGCGTCGCCCACGGGCGTGCCGAGTTTGCCGCCGCCGGTCGCGGCGATGACGATGTATTGCCGACCGGCCACCTCGTAGCACGCGGGCGGCGCGGAGCCGACCCACGGCAGTTTGGCCGACCACAGTTCCGCGCCGGTGTCCTGGTCGAACGCGCGGATTTTCGCGTCGCGCGTGCCGGCGCAGAAGACGAGTCCGCCCGCCGTCGCGCTGGCGCCGCCGAAGTTTTCCGTGCCGGTTTTCGGGATGCCGTCCTTCGTGAGTTCGGGGTATTCGCCCAGCGGCACCGCCCAGAGTTTCTTGCCGGAATTCAAGTCAATGCAATTGAGCGTGCCCCACGGCGGTTTGCAGCCGGGATAACCTTCGTGGTCGAGGAATTTCGGGTAGCCGTTGTAGCTGTAGCGCGGGCGCTCGCCCTTGGTCGCCGGCGGCGGCGAAGGTTGATCGCGCAGCATCAGAAAATCCACGAGCTTCGCGAGGTCGGGGTCGCTGATGACGTTGGTGGGCTGCGCGGGCATGCCGTTTTTGCCTTGGCGCACCTGATCAATGATGGCCTGATCCGTCAGGCGATGACGCAGACCGCGCAACGGCGGGGCCATGCCGATGCCGACGCGGTTCGTGCCGTGGCATTGCGCGCAAATGGTTTCAAACACTTCCTGCCCGCGCGTGCGCGGCGTGCGCGGGTCGTAGGGCGGGTCTTCGTCGCGGAAGACGGAGACAATCCACGGAACATGGTTCGCGCTGACGAACAATCGCCCGGAGGCCGGGTCCACGCACGCGCCCGTCCACTCCGCGCCACCGTGGATGCCGAAGAAGAGATTCATCTTTCCCTCGGCGAAGGGCTGGAAGAAACCCGTGGTCGTGCTTTTGAAACGGGTTTCCACCGACGAAGTCGCTTCATCCGAACGGTCGGTCAGGTCGCCGGACTTGAACTCCATGCGGGCGAACGGCTGCGGCCATTCCACGTCCGGCTGGTAGGGCGCGGTCTGTTCGCCGGGCAGCGTGCTGGCCGGCGCGCGGCGTTCGCGGTAGGGGAAAATCGGTTTGCCGGTCACGCGGTCGAGCAGCAGCGTGTTGCCGATTTTGGTGACGGCGGCCACCACATCCACGCGCTTGCCGTCGCGCACGATGGTGGTGAGATTCGGCGGCGCGGGCGTGTCGAGGTCCCAGATGTCGTGGTGGATTTCCTGAAAATGCCAGAGGCGTTTGCCGGTGCGCGCGTCAATGGCGACGAGGCAGTTGCCGAACAGGTTGTCGCCGCGATGGCCGACGCCGGTGAAGTTGTCCTTGGGCGAGCCGGTCGTGATGTAGGCGATGCCGCGCGCCTCGTCCAGCGCCATGCCGCCCCAGCAGTTCGCGCCGCTTTCCGGCCGGTCCCAGGTGTCGTAGCCAAACTCGCCCGCGCGCGGAATCGTGTGAAACGTCCAGAGCAGTTTGCCGGAAAGCAAATCCAGCCCCCACACGTCCCGCTCGATGCCGGGCACGACGATGATGTGCTCGAAAATCGTCGGGGCGACGAGACACCCGCCGGGCAGCGGCGCCCGGCCGTTCTGGCCAAAGCCGGCGATGGGCTGGCCGGTCTTGGCATCGAGCGCGCAGAGCTGGTTGCCCGCCACAAAAAAAATCCGCGGGGTTTCCGCGGATTCACCGGGCCAGTGGATCAGCCCCCGATGGGCGGGGCGTCCGGGCGGTTTGAAGCGCCACAGCTCGACGCCGGTCGCGGCGTTGACGGCGACGACGTTGTTGCCCGCCGTCGGCGCAAACATCACGCCGTCGGCGATGACGGGGTTGCACTGGATGTTGGCGCGCCCGTCCTTGGAGTGATACGTCCAAGCGACTTGCAGGTTGGTGACGTTCGCGCGGTTGATCTGGTCGAGCGCGGAGTAGCGCGCGCCGCTGTTGTCGCCGTGCGAGCGCTGCCAGTTGCGGAAGGTGTCGCGCTTGGGAAAACCGTTGGCCGGCGTGAGGTCGTCTGGGGTCGGGGCGGGAATGGTTTTGAATTCCGGCAACGCGGCGCGCGCGGCGGCGTCCTCGACGGCCCAATACTTGCCGGAATTTCCGGTGACGGCGGCAGTCTCCTCAAAATCCCACAGGCCGATTGTGCTCGCGTCTTTCGTGAGCGGGCCGGCGGGCGGGCCGCTGATTTCCCGCGCGCCGCGCGAGAGGCGGACGTTGTCCACCACACCGTCGCAGCCGATGCCGCCTTCGACGAGCTGGCCGAACGCGAGGTCGCCGGGCTGGGCTTCGCCGGCGAGCGGCGCGGCGGGCGCTTCCTTCACGAGCTTGCCGTCCACGAAGAGCCGCACGCGCTCCGGCTCGATGACGGCGGCGAGGCGATGCCATTGGCCGTCGCAGATGTTCACGCCGGAATTGAAATCGCCGCCGCGCCCCGGCTGATACAGGGCCAATGCGCCGCTGCCGACGTGCGTGTAAAGTTCCCAATGTTCCGCCGACGCCTTGGGGTCGCTGGCGACGAGGATGTTGAACGCGGTCGCGCTGTCCAGCCGGGCGCGGCACTCGACGGTGAGCGGGCGCTGGCGGTATTCAGCTTTGCCGGCCACCGGCATTCCACCGCGCAATGCCTTGCCGAAGACCGCCGAAACAGAAGCCTCGCCACCAGGAGTTGCGGGCGCAGCGGCAGCGGGATTGTGGGGACGCCGGAAATGCTAGCCGATGATTCCCGGTTTTAACCATAGAAAAATCGCCGAAAAGCTTGCGAAAATAATCCGGCCGCCGCCGGAGATCGTTTTCACGGTGCTTTTGGCGCCGGACGCGGAGCGGCGGCGGACGACCGGGGCGGGACGACGTGGCGGTTGGGATAGGCGTTGTTCAGCACCGTGATGTCGGACGCGGTCGGCGCGCAGGTCAGGGCGGTGCCCTTGGCGTTGAAAATGTTTTCGCTGATGGTCAGGCTGCGCGATGCGCCCTGCACAAGAATCATGGTGTGCTGCACCGGCGGCACGGCCTTGAAATTGTCCGGCGAGGGCGTCTGGAAGATGTTGTGCGAAATCACGCCGGCGAAGACGTTCGTGAGCTGGATGTCGAAATACGGATGCGCGGGGTCGGTGTGCGGCTGGCGTTCGTCGCAATACATGAGGTTGTTGACGAGGTGGACGAATTTGCGGTTGGCGATGCGGATGCCGACATCGCGGCAGTTGATGTGGCAGGAATCAATGACCAGTTGCGGCTCCGACTCCGGCGTGGCGACATCAATCCCCACGCGGCAGCCGACGGCGAAGCTGCGATAGAAACAGCCGTCCTCCGGGCCGTCGCCCGCGCCACGGGTGACGACGCGGTAGCCGGTGTGCGCGTTCCAGACGTAGCAGTTTTGGAAGCTCGGCGCGTAGCAGCCGTCCGCCACGATGCCGCAGGCGGGCCGGTAAAACGGCGAAGCGTCGGAGGCGTCGGCATTCAGCGCGGGATCGAGCACGCCGGAGAAGATGACGTTCTCGAACAGCGGCCGCCATTGATTCAGGGCGGCAATGCCGGTGGTGAAGTAAAACCGCGTCGGCAAACCATGACCACGGATATCCACGTTCTGCGCGAGGAAGGTGCGGTAGTTGCGCACGCCGCGCGGCGGCGAGGCGAGTTCAAACGCCACGCCCGCGCCCTCGCGCACGGCGAAAAACGACACGTCGCGCAGCGTGACCTGCGCCTTGCACAGCTTGTCGTGCAGACGGAGCGCGCCGTTGGTGTTGTCGCAGAGGATGACGGAGACGCCCTGCCCTTCGCCGGCAATGACGAAGCCGTCGCCGGAAAGCTCGGCGGTCACGCGGCTTTTCAGCAGGTATTCGCCGGCGGGAATCTGGAGCACGGCCCGCTTGGCGGCAGCGGCGGCGTTGAGCGCGCGCTGGAACGCGGGAGCGTCGTCGGTCTGACCGTCGCCCACCGCGCCGTAGGCGGTGACGGCGAAGCTCCGGCCTGCGCCGGCGGCGGCGGGAGTTTGCGCGCGAACGACCGGGGCGACGAGCGCGAGGCAAAGCAGCCCAAGCAGTGAAGCATGTTTCATAATGACTCTCCGTTGCGACCGCCGCCGAAGTCGGCGTTCAATCACTCGGCGTCCGCCCCCGGCTTCCGCTGGGAAACCGGCGGCATCAACACATCGCCTTGCCACGTCCGGTAATTGTCAAACACCTCGCCATTGCCGAGGGCGCGCGGGTCTTTCGTCTTGGTGAGATACGCCATGAGCCGGTCGGACAATTTCTTTTTCACGTCCGCGAACTTCAGATCAGCCGCGAGGTTGGTGAGTTCGTTCGGGTCGCGTTGCAGGTCGTAGAGTTCCTCCGCCGGACGCGGGCCAAATGATGCGGCGTAGAGGCGCTTCAACGGCGCGTTGTCGTCCTTGTGCGCCATCATGTATTCCATGGCCGGGCCGCCGCGCTTGCTGTATTGGTTCGGGTCGCGCTCGATGGCGAAATTGCGGATGTAGGAAAACTCCTTCGTGCGAATCGCGCGCATCGGGTAACTGCCCGTGTGCTGTTCCCGTCCGACGAAGACCGCGTCGCGCTGCGGGTCAACCTGCCCCGATTTGCCGGAAAGCAGCACCGGCAACAGGCTTTTCCCCGTCATCTCCGCCGGCACGGGCAGCCCGGCGGCTTCGAGAAGCGTCGGCGCAAAATCCGTGAAGCAGGTGTAATCTTCCACCGTCCGCCCGCCCGGCACGCGACCTTTCCAGCAGATGGCGAGCGGCTGGTGCACGCCCCATTCATAAATCTGCGTCTTGCCGTGCGGGAACGGCGCGCCGTTGTCGCCGGTGATGAAGATGAGGGTGTTGTCATAACGCCCGGATTTTTTGAGCGCGTTGATCACCCGCATCGCGTCGTCGTTGAACCGCTGCACCGCGAAATAATAGTCGCACAGGTCGCTTCGCACCTCGGACGTGTCGGGCAGAAAGCCCGGCACTTGGACTTTCGCCGGGTTGATGCCAGCCTTCACGCCCGAGCCTTTCACATAGGGGCGGTGCGGATCGCGGCTGCCGAACCAAAAGCAAAACGGCTGGTCGGGCGGCAGCTTCTGGAGGAATTTTTCAAAGTGATTTCCGTTCACCGCCGGAGTCAGCCCCGGGCCGGAGGGATTCTCCGTGCGGCCACCGGCGGCAACGTTGGCCGGAGAGTAGCCTTTCCCCACCGAGGCGACCGCGTAGCCGGCCTTTTTCAGCAGGTCGTTGTAAACGGTGAATTTCGCCGGCAGCGTGCCGAGCAGGTTCGCGCCCTCCTCCAGCTCCCAGAAATTCCGCCCCGTGAACAGCGCCGCCCGCGACGGCGCGCACGACGGCGCGCTGCAATACGCGCGGTTGAAAATCACGCCGTCTTTGGCGATGCAGTCCAGCGCCGGCGTCTTCACGGTATGGTCACCATATTGCGCCGCGTGCGGCCAGCCCCAGTCGTCGGCCATCAGGATAAGAATGTTCGGCCGCGCGGCCATCGCCGGAGCGGCGGCAAGCGCGCTGGCGGACAATGTCACGGCGGCGGCGAGCGCGGCGATTTTCAGGAATGTTATTTTCATGGGATTTCGGAAATGTTAGTTGGTTGCGCCGGAAGCGCGATGCAGTTTTTCGCAATTTAAGACGGCCCGGCTCAACGGCTTGATAACGTCATCCACCGGTTTTTCAAACTGGGTGATGAAGCCTTCGCGATAAACGGTTTTCTTTTTGACGAAATCATCGAGCGCCTTCTGGTCGCCGCGCATCAGGGCCGCCCGAAAAGGAGGTCGCAGTCCGCGGATGTAGCCGCAGTGATGCCAGCCGATGAAATACGGCAGCGAAAAAAGATTCGATACATCGCTGGCATAAGTCTGCCCCAGCTGGCTGTAGGGATTGGCCTCATCCGGATCGGCATCTTTCCACAGCGGATTGATGGCGGTGTCGCCGTTGAGAATGGGCTTGTGCGACTCGCGGTAAAGCAGCGCCAGCGTGTCGCGCTGTTTCTCAAACGGAGAATAGTATTGGATGTTGATGACGTCCACGAAGCCGTCCATCACCTTCAGGCTTTCGATCAACTGCGCCGGGTGGCGCGAATCGCGGTTCGCATTCAGCTTGTCGCCGAGGATGAGATGGTTCGGGTCGTGCTCGCGGATGGCGGCTTTGCGGACTTCATACCACTGCCGCATGATTTGCAGCAGGAACGCCTGACTGTCCGCCGTTGCTTTCGCCGCATCGCCGACCGTCTTCCACGCTGTCGTGGAGGCGAGTTCGTCCCATGATGAAACTTTTTTGCCGTAAACCGCGCCCGCTGCTTCCGCCGAGGCGTAACGCTCCTTCATCAGCGCGAGCCAGGCTTGCTTGCCCTTCGCTTCCGCCGGCAACGACATCAGCGCGAGCACCCACGGATGCACCGTCTTCTGCGCCGCCGTCAGCGCTGCGTAGGCCGGCGACTCCACCTCGTCGTCCACCGTCCACGGCGGGCCGTCCGTGTAGGCGTAGCCCAAAACCTGCGGGTCGGCGGCGCGCGGCTTGACCAGCTCCACGGCGTTGGATTTGACGGTGGCGACGAACGCATCGCCAAAGACGTCGAACGGCCGCCGCTTGAACGCCTGCATCAGCGTGGCGCGCGACATGTTCCAACCCCACGGCACATGCAGGTCCAGCTCGACGACGTAATACGCCTGCCCCGCCGCGTGCAGGCTTTTCGAG
The DNA here is from genome assembly GCA_026397895.1 of Verrucomicrobiota bacterium. GTDB lineage: Bacteria > Verrucomicrobiota > Verrucomicrobiia > Limisphaerales > JAFMIX01 > JAFMIX01. The sequence goes on from JAPLTZ010000143.1 coordinate 12,607, forward strand.
AGCGGATTGTGAAAGCCGAACGTGTTGAAGCCCCAGTCATTGAAGTTGGTCGCGACGTGCTGCGCCCATTTGTCCGCCGCCGGCGAACCGTCGTTCAAAGCGCCGTCCGCCGCGAACAGCGTCGGCCCATACGTCTCCAGCACGAACGCGCTGTTGCTGGGCGATTGCCAATAGACCGGCTCGACGTGGTTCGCGCCGATGGAGAGAAACTGTTTTCCCTCCGGCGACTTGAACCACCACACGCCCACCGCGTCCTTTTCGAGACTGACGAAGCCGGTCGCCGCCGTGCAAATACAGTTCGCAGCCAGCAGCGTCAGAACGATTGAGCCGGATACCCGGCGAATGGATTGGAGTTTCATGGGTTTCATTATCTGCCTGACAGGGTTTTCTTGCCGTTCTGGCCACGATTTTTTACCGCCTGTGACCGCATGGTTTTCACGTCAATTTCATCGGCTGGCTACGGTTTCCCCTTTTCATTTTCCAAGCCGTGTGCCGGTTTGCCTTTCAAGGATTCCGGCGTGAAAAGAATCAGCCGCACCGTGTTCTTCGGCAGTTCCAGCGTCAGGCTAAAATCCCCGCTGTTGACAATTTTTTCGCGATCCCATGCCAGCGCCCGCCGGTCATCAATGACGTATTCGGTGCAATAGAGCCGCTCCTTGAAGGGCAGATGCTTCAGTTCCAGATTGAACCGCGAACGCCCATCATCGAAGTTGCTCAACAAGACCGCAGCTTGGCCCTGCTTCGTGTCCACCGCCGCCACCACGCCCAGACCGGTCTCGCGGTTGCCGCCGGTGACTTTGATTCTTGTCCCGCATTGACTCAACTGATGGAACGCCTTGAAGGCGTCAAACTGCCGCGACGGCACGCCATACTGGTCGAACATGCCAAAGCGAAACACGCTCCCGTAAGCCGCGTAGAAACACGCCATGTCCAATCCCGAATCCTGCATGAAGGCCAGCATGGATGCCGCAAAGGCCGCTCCTTCCGCGCCGCGCACCCGCGCAAATCGCTGGCGCTGCCCCTCCCGGTTTTTCTTATTGCCGGGCGCATCGGCCGGCAAAAAATTCCATTCGCCGAAGCAGGTTTCCGCATCCTTGAACCCGAATTTCTCGACTGCGGCCATCCCCGCCTTGATGTTTTCCATCAACGCAGCCGGCTTGGAGGAGTAACCGTGCCAGGACACAAAATCCAGCGGCAGTTTATTGTCCCGGCAATACGCCAGAAACATCTCGCCCTTCTCCGAGCCAATCGAACCCGCCAAGCCCGGCCCGCCAATTTTCAAAGCGGGGTCAAGTTGCTTCAGTGCCACCGCTGTTTCCCGATACAGCTCACAAAATTGCGGCATCGTTCCCGCCCAACAATTTCCGCCATTGGGCTCGTTCCAGATTTCCCAATACTTGATGTTCCACTGAAAGCCCTTGGCCCAACCGGAATTGTAGTGCCGGACAACATGGCAACATATCCGCGCCCATTTTTTGAAATCCGCCGGCGGATAAATGTGATACTTGGGTGTGGCGTGTTCGATGCTCTCGCCCAAGCGGAAGAAAACCTGCGACCCCGCGTCCAGAATGGCCTTGAGATGAAGGTCGGTCCGCTCGAACCGGTAATTTTCCGGCTTGGTCTCGTCGGCGTTGAAATCCGGGAAAATCGCGTGGATATCGCACGTGTCCAGATCCGAATACACGCTGTCATGCGTCCGCACCAGCGGCGGATTGAAAGCCCGAAAGTATTCGCTGTTATCAAATGACAGCCCCATGTTCACCCGCGGGCCGCCGTTCACGCTGTTCAAAGGGCGAAACGCGCCCAACTGCCGCGCAGCATCCACGGTGAATGTCGGGGTCGCTTGCACAGCCCCGCCCTGCTCCGCCAAACACGTCGTCGCCAGCACGACGCCTGCGACCAAAAATGGAGCTACGATTTTATTCATGATATGCACCGGTTTGATTTCTACGTTTTCAAAACTGTCTCCGAAACTCACTCGGCTTTGGTTTTCTTGCCTTCAATTGGATACGGCTTCACCTTCGCCCGCACCGCCCACGCCTCCCACTTCGCCGCGAGTTCCTTCACCACGGCGGGATTCTTCGCTGCGAGATTGTTCAACTCGGTGCGGTCGGCTTTCATGTCGTAAAGCTCCCACGCGCCGCCGCGACCGAGGCGAACCAGTTTCCAGTCGCCTTTCCGCACGGCGGCGTTGCCTTCATGTTCCCAGAAAATTGCGTCGCGCTGGATGGTCTGATTCGCGAACGCGGGTAACAGGCTCTTGCCTTCCATCGGCAAAATGGGTTTGCCGTTGAACTCCGTCGGATATTTCGCGCCCGACACATCCACGCAAGTCGTCATCAAATCCACGATGTGCCCGACCTGCGGCCGCAGCTCGTTTGTCGCCGCGAAGCCCGCCGGCCAATGCGCGATGAGCGGCGTGGAAATTCCACCTTCGTGAATGTAGTGCTTGTAGCGGCGGAACGGCGTGTTCTCCAACGTCGCCCACGATTCGCCGCAATAGACCGCCGAATTCATCGCGCCCGGCTTGCCCGGCCCGTCCAGCCGCCCGTTCGGTCCGGTCTCGGCATTGCCGCCGTTGTCGGAGAGGAACAAAATCAAAGTGTTGTCGAGCGCGCCGCGCTGGCGCAAATCCGCGATCACCCGCCCCACTGCCTGATCCATGTGATCCACACACGCGGCGTAGATGGCCATGATGTGGTCAAACCGATCCTGTTCGGCGGGCGTGAGACCGTCCCACGCCTTCACCGTTTCCAGACGCGGCGAAAGCGGCCACGCCTGGTCCACGAGGCCGAGGCTGATCTGTTTTGCGCGGCGTTGCTCGCGAAGTTTGTCCCAGCCGATTTTGTATTTGCCGCGATACTTGGCGATGTCTGCCGCCGGCGCTTGCAGCGGAAAGTGCGGCGCGTTGTAGGCGAGATACAGGAAGAACGGCTTCTTCGCCATCTGCGCTTCATCAATATATTTCAGCGCGTAGTCGGTGAAGACATCGGTCGTATACCAATCCTTCGGCAACTCCGGGCCGTCATTGGCCAGCAGCCTCCCGTCCAAAGCCAAGCGCTTGAGCGGCCCGTCCAGATGATAGAAACCAATGCCGGGAGGCATGCCGGCCAAGCTGCGGTCAAATCCGCGCTTCCATGGCACGACGTCAAATTCAGCCCTGCCACTTGCCGGACATCGCGGTGAAATAGCCCGCGCCGCGCAACACTTCGGCGATGGTCACACAACTGTCATTCAACCGACCACGATAACCCGGCTGCCCCTTGTCCTGAACCATGTGCCCGACGCCGGTCTGATGCGCGTAAAGTCCGGTCAACAGCGAGGCCCGCGTGGGACAACAACGCGCGCCGTTGTAGAACTGCGTGAAGCGCAGCCCATCCGCCGCCAGCGCGTCGAGATTCGGCGTGCTGATTTCCGAGCCATAACAGCCGAGGTCGGAAAATCCCATGTCGTCCACGAGGATGATGAGGATGTTGGGCTTCGTCGCGGCGGGAGCAGCCGCGCGAACCTGAACGCCGCCGGCCAAAAGCAAGCCAAGCGCGAGAACCGCGCGGGTTGGAAATCGGTTTCTCATGGCACAACAAGCCGGGGCGCGGCTCAATATTTCCGCATCGGGTCTTGCGCGGTGTCCATGATGGTCTGTTTTTTTGCGCCCGCCTTGGCCGCGTCGGCGGTCAGCGGGAACGTCGTGCGGCGCAGCAAAGTTGATCCGAGTGGGACGAGCGTCGCCTCGACGGATTTGCTGTTGGCATCGAGGAATTTTCCTTTCAGTCCGATCGTCGGACTTGCCCACGGGTCGGACAGCTTGGCCGGCAGCGAAACTTTCTCGAAGCGCGCGTCCGGGTCAATGCGCCAGTCGTCGCCGTCGGTGGATTCGGGGCGCACGAGGTATTCGGCGAAGCCGGAGACTTTGCCGCTGACGCTGACAATGTTTTTCAGGACTTCTTCC
>JAPLTZ010000284.1:0-885 GCA_026397895.1 Verrucomicrobiota bacterium
ACGACGTTGCTGGTGGGGAGATAAATGCCGTCCAGGGCCACGGGGGCGGCGGCGGGGTTGTAGAGTTCGAGCCAGTCGGGCGCGCCGACGACGGGGTTGGCGAGCCATTCGTTGAGGACGAGGTTGGTGGTGGCGGCGAGCGCGACGGCGACGTTGGTGGCGTTGCGCGTGGGCGTGGTGAGCGTCCACTTGCCGGCGACGCGGCCGATGGAGTAGTTGGTCAGTTGCAGGCCGTAGCTGACGGCGTCCATGCGGTTGCTGGCGGCGTTGTAGAGCGAGACGGTCTCGCCGCGCTTGTTGAGGCTGAAGCCGGTGTGGAGGCCGGGCGTGGTGTTGGTGGCGGTGTCGCACCAGACGGTGAGGTAGCCGCCGGCGACGATGTTGGTGGAGGGGAAGACGAATTTCCGCACGTTGCCGTCGTCGGACAAACTCCAGCCGGCGAGGCTGGCGTTGGTGGCGGCGGAGTTGCGGAGTTCGATCCAGTCGGGGAACGTGGCGCGGTTGCTCACGGCGTTAAAATTCTCGGCCATGAGTTCGTTGATCTGCACGAACGGCACGGGCGGCGTGGAATTGGCCGCGCCGGGCGAGCCGTTGGTGGCGGCGCTGGCCTGCCAGTTGGCGGGAGCATCGGGGTCGCCGCGCGGGTCGAGGATTTCGAGCGAGCGCCCGCCGGTGTCGGCGGCGACGGGCCAGCCGCCGCCGGGCTGGTAATCCACGGAGTCAATGATGTTGCCGAGCGGGTCGAAGAACGAGATGCGTTCGCCTGCGTTGTTGAGACTGCCGCCAAACCAGCCCGCCGGTGTGACGCCGGGGTAGCGCGCGGCCCAGGCGGTGGCGTCGGTGTTCGCGGCGAGCACGAGGCGCGCACCGCCGGCGAGGGTGAAG
>JAPLTZ010000284.1:985-7930 GCA_026397895.1 Verrucomicrobiota bacterium
AGTCCGCCGCCACGCCGGAGGTGTTTTGCAACTCGACGAATTCGTAGAGCGAGCCGCCGACGGGGTTATACATGATCTCGGTGATGCGAGTCGGGTTGCCGAGCATCTGCGTGGTGAACACGGCTTCGGTGGCGGCGCTCCAGGTGCCGCCGTCCAGCGTGCGGGCGCGGACGGTGGCGGTGGAGTTCAGCGTGACCGGGCCGGAGTAAAGTTGTGCCGTGGGCGATACCGCGCCGGTGAAGGCGGTGCGCGGGTCGCTGCCATTCGTCGTGTAGTAGATTGCGCCGCCGGTGTTGGTGATGACGAGGCCGTAGCCTGGCGGGATGGGGCCGCCGAACTGGCCGAAGCCGGGCGCGTTGGTGTAGGCGGTGAGGCCGTAGGGTTCCATCTGGCTGAAGAAAATTCCCTGCCGGTCGCGCGCCCAGACGAGCAGCACGTTGTCCATCTCGCCCATGAGCGGGTAGAGCTGGTTGCGCATTTCCATGAAACGATTGGTGATGCTGCCGCCGGTGAGCGCGCCGCCGTTGAAGAAATGTTTCTGGATGCGGTCGGCCCAGAGCAGGCGGAACTCGGGGCTGACGCGGAGTTTCTGGTAGAACAGCGCGACCTCGGAGGCGCTGACGCTGGCGAGGCCGCCGTCGGTATCGCCGGTGCCGGACATGGCGAAGGAGTTGAGCGTGATGGAGCGGCCGCGATTGCCCATGCCGTTCTCGGCGTCCCAGACGACGAAGCGCCACGGGCCGGACTTGCTGCGGTCTTTGCCGGCGTGCCAGTTGTTGCCGGGCCAGTCGCCCATCGCGGAGTAGGCGTTGAGAATGCAGTAGTCGGCGAAGTTGGTGAGGTCGAGCCAGCGGGCGAGGTTGGTGTAGACGGCCGGGTTGGTGGCGGAATTCGCGCTGATGTAGTTGGCGAGGTTGTTGAAATCGGTGCGGTCGCCGTCGGTCACTCCGCTGCTGATCCAGAGCGGGCCGACGACGTCCCACTTGTCGCCGCCGCCGAGGTGCAGTTGGAAAAATTGTTCGCTGATGCGCTCGCAGGGGTTATACCACGGGCGAAATTCGTTGGTGTAATAGACGCCGTTGATGAAGACGACGGCGAGGTTGCCAGCGGCGGCGACGTTGCCCATGTCCTGCGAAAGGCGGCGATGAAGTTCGTCGCGGATGAAGGGATTTACTTTTTCGCTGAAGCCGGCGCGCAGAACGACGTGGTCAAAGCTGTTGGCGCTTGTCCGGTCAAAGAGCGGATATTTCAACTGGCCCGCGCCGTAATCGCCGCGGAAAAACAGCGCGAGCGAAAACTTGTCGGTGGGGTCCAGGCGCGGGCGTTGGAAATCGCTGCCGTGGACGCGCAGGCCGCAATCTGCTTGGAAACCGGAGTTGTCGGCGGGGTTGATCCATTCGACGGACGCGGGGCGCTCCCAAGCCACGCCGCGCTGGGCGGGATTGTGGTAATCGCCCGGCGCGTTGGAGACCCAGAGAGAAAAGTTGTTGGAATCGTAGTAGCCGCCGTGGATGCCGAGAATGCCGGTCGGCCCGAAAAGATTGTTCGTCGCGGTGACGACGGAACACATCGGCAGCGAGTGCAGGCCGTCCGGCAGGTTGAAGAAATAGGTGTGCGTGGTGGTTTTGGAGGGAAGACAGTTGGTCTTGAACGCGGCGACGCGGAAGAGCGTGGTGTTCGTGATGGTCAACGATGCAGGCAGCGGCGCGTTCGCTTCGGTCGGCTCGGAGCCGTCCACGGTGTAGTTCACCACCGCGCCGGGCGTGGCGCAGGATGCGGCGAGCGCGAACGGCGCGGTGAAGTAGCCGCGGCTGACGTTGACCTGCACGGGCGCGACGACGCCGGTGATGGTGCTGAAGCCATTGGGCACGCCGGGCGTGGGCGTGGCAAAGTAACGCAACTGGCCGTAGAGGTCGAGGCCGTAGGAGATGTCGTTGCGCTGTTCGGGATACGGAGCGAATCCGCTGACGAGCTTGCGCGGCGAGTCCGGCGAATACAATCCGAGCGGCTCGCCGCCGGGGGAGATTTTGAAGTTGGTGTGCAGTTGGCCGACGGCGGGCTTGCGGTTCTTGCCAGAGGCGAAGACGACGAGGTAATCGCCGGGCGCGAGCGTGCGGGCAGGGAAAATCCATTGGCCGGGAATCTCCGGGTCGTCACTCAAGGACCAGTTCGTCAGGTTCACGGACTGCGCGCCGCGGTTGTAGAGTTCGATCCATTCCTGCAATTCGCCGTCCTCGTCGGCGAGGCCGTTGGTGGCGATATTGCCGCAAAGGATTTCGTTGACGACGAGGTCGGGCGTGGGGAGGTTGGTGTTTAGGGTGTAAGTCCAACCGCCTGCCGCGACAAACGGGTTTGGCGAAACGGCGGTGTCGGTGATGCCGTGGGCGGGCGACCACGCGACGGTGACCTGCCCGGTGGCCGGCTGCGGAAATTGGAAAAGATACGGCTGGCCCGGCACTTTGACGACGTTCGTGGCGGGCGCACCATTGATGAGGAGGTCGGCGGCGGCGATGCCGAGGACGTCTTCGCTGAAGGTGACTTCGATCTGACGCAGCGAGGCGATGGTCGCGCCGCCGCCGGGGAAGATTTCAGTCATGAGCGGCGGGACGGTGTCGGCGTAGGTGTATTGCCAGGATGCGCCGGGCGCGGTTTCGTCGAAGACGTTGGCCGGGCTACCGTAGTCGGTGATGCCGTGGGCGGCGTCCCAAGTCAGGTTCACCGTGCCTTCCGCCGGTCGGGAGAAGGTGAAGGTGTAGGTCGCGCCGCTGCCGGTCATGGTGTCGGCGGGGCCGCTGTTCACGCGCAAGTCGGACGCGCCGATGCCAAGAACGGGCTCGGAGAATGTGACGGTGACGGACGTGAGGTTGGAAACCGTGCTGCCAGCGACGGGACTCACGCTCTGCACCACGGGCGGCGTGGTGTCGGAAACGAGCCGGACGTCGTCAACGTAAAAAGTCACCGCCGGGCTGGCGAAGACGGGGTTGTATTGGATGCTGATCTGGGTCAGGTTGGAGACTCGTTCGATGCCGAGGCTGGCGAGCGACAGGGTGATCTGTTGCCAAGTGTTGGCGGGGAGGGAGGTGAGGTTCACGCCGGGGAGCGCGACGCCGTTGGTGTTGGCGTAGACTTGCAGGCGTTGGCCGCCGTTCGTGCCGCCATGAACCCAAAATGAAACCGCAGAGTAAGGGCTGGTGTTCAGCGGGTCGTGGCCGAACGCGACCGCCTCGAACGGATTGGCGGTGGTGCTGATGGACTTGCTGCCGGTGTGGACGGGGTTGGTGTTGGCGAAGTTGTTTGCCGCCCAGCTCCAGTTGCCCCAGCCGTTTTGCAGCGAGTCGTCATAAATCACCTGGTCGGCACGGGTGGACAAGGCGGCGGCAACGCAGCCAATCAAGACAGGCAGCAAAACCCTGACCCGTTTGCGGGCGTTTTGAATGAAGCAATTCATCGGCAACCGGCTCTAGGTTAACACCCTTTTCACGATAATGAAACGTGAAACAATCCTTCGTGTTTTCGCTGGTTGAAATCAGCCATTCCCCACCGGGAGCAGCACCAATGCCACAAGCGGCGGCATTGGCAGATTGTTGCACCGGCTAGTCGCCGGAAGTCAGCCAGAAACTGCGGAAGGTCTGGCGGTTCGGGTCGGTGAGGGATTTCCCCGGAACGCCAGCCACGGGAACAGCGCCGTCGTCGCTCAATATTTGGATTTCACGCGCGCCGGGCGGCGGATAAACGACGATGGCCTCGGGGTTGTATTCCTCAAGATGTTTCACCCGCACCGGCTCGGGCGCTGCGCCGCCGCCCGCCCAGGCCCGCCCAGCGGTAGAGTTGAAAATCACTGCCGCCGTCTATCGGGCCGGCGATGATGAGATAGCTTTCGCCCTGGCGGACGATGTCGCGGATGCCGCGCCCGCCCAAGTCGAGGCGGATGACCACACCGAACTGCGCGGGCCGGCCGGAGATGACTTCATCCGGATTGAGCAGCGGAATGAGCAGCGCTTTTCCCTGCGGGCTGGGATTGCGAAAGCCGATGAGCAGCTGTCCTTCCGGCGTGGCGGCCAGCCCCTCGATGTTGGGCGCGCCGGCGGATTGCGGAGCGAGCGCGGCGGCGGCGGCGAAATCAAACGCGGCAAACTGCGGGTCATTGATCAGGTCGCGCAGCAAAGTTTTGCAGGGCCGGCCTGCGGGCGTGACGGCAACCTCGCCGCCGGTGAGTTTGAGGTCGGTGGCGAAGAAGCGGCAACGGTTGGGGCGGTCTTTGCCGTCTTTGTTCCGACCGTGCGAGCCGATCCAAAAGACCCGGTCACCGATGCGCGCCGCGGCTTCCAGATCGGCTTCGGGCGATTTGCCGGACAATTCGAGAAACGAATCCAGATTGAAGCTTTTGACGGGTTCGCCGGGAATATCATGGCGGTAGAGGCGCAGCGAATTGTCCTCGTCGTTGGCGACGAGGAAGAGGTTGGTGCCGACGGCCACGGCGCCGGAGGCGTCGCACATCCCGGAGTAACTGGCGGGCCGGCGCAGATGCAGAACTTCCTCCGCGCGCGCGCCGAGGGCGAGGCTGCACAGGATGAGAAAAATGGCGCGCACGGTTTCCGCCTCACTGGATGCGGGCGGGAGAACTGTTCCGGGCGTCCAGCAGCAGGTTCAAGTCCACGAGTTCACCGGGGAGCAAGTGCATGTTCGGCGGCGGCGGCAGGGCGATGGGCAGGCCGCGTTCTTGGGCGGATTCCATCGAGCGCAGGCGCATGGGGGCGTTGAAGATTTCGATGCGCGGCCCGACGTAGGTGATACGGGAATGGCCGACGACCCGGCTGAGTCCGCGGCTGCGGATTTCCACTTCCATGCCGACTTTGGGTTCGATGCGCAGCGGCAGGCCGATGAAGCCGATGATGCGTTTCACCTCGGAGTCGGCGATGCTGACGATGGGGGCGGCGGCGGCCACGTTGGCGCCGGCGAGGGCGGAGATTTTGGTGACGCGGCCGCTGATGGGCGCGGTGAGGATGATGGGTTGGAATTCGGCGGCGGTCAGTTGGAACTTGGCTTCGGCGACGGCGAGGGCGGACTTGAGCGAGGGGGATTCCGGCTGGGCAGGGTCGAGTTGCGTCAGGGTTTTTTCGGTGACGGCGAGGGCGGTGGTGTAGCCTTTGACGAGTTCGTCCGCCTGCTTGTAATCGCGCAACGCCCAGTCGTATTGGATCTGGGAAACCGTCTGCGTGACGAAAAGGTTGCTCACGCGCAGAAATTCGTTGCTCGCGTAGAATAACTGCGACCGGGCGGCGAGGAGATCGGCCTGTTGCCGCATCCAACTGTTCTGGAATTGCGCGTAACGAACCTTGTCGGCGATGCGCAGGCCGGAATCAACCCGCGCCTGCTCGATTTCCGCGCCGGCGAGGGCGAGGTGGTTGCTCAGGACGGCGGCGTTGCCGGGGTCGACGATGGCGATGACATCGCCGGCTTTGACTTCTTGGTAGAGCACGACGTTGAGCTTGGTGATTTTTCCGGACTTGGGGCTGGCGACATCGGTTTCGAGTCCTTCGGCGGTGCCTTGCAGGAGCGGGTTGGCGAGGTTGCGGCCCCAGAGCCAGATAGTCAGGATGAGCACGATGCCGAACGTAAGATACGGCACAACCTTGACGCGGAACTGACGCCAGTGGTGCTCGGGCGGGCTGGGGATGACTGGCAGCGGGTCAAGTTTCATAGTTCAGATTCATCCGCAGCCTGGAGGCTGGTGACCCGCGAAACTCCGGCGAGCGCGCGGACTTCGGCCAGCAATTCGTTCAAGCGCGACGCGTCGCGCATCAGCAGCCGGTAGGACAGGTCGGTGCCGGCCTGACCTTCGCCCGAGCGGCGGCTGGCGCAGTGGACGTTGCGGCTGTGACGGACGAGGACGCGCGTGAGTTGCGGCAGTTCCTCGGGCGCGCCGGCGAAGTGGAGGTTCAGAATCAAATCGTAGCGGTGGCGGCTGCCGTAGGCGGTATACCAAAGGAACAGCATCGCGCCCATGAGCGTGAGCGTGGCGACGACGGCGAGCGAGAAGCGCTGGGTGCCGCAGCCCATGCCGACGGCGAGGACGCAGAGAATGTAGCTGGTGTCGAGCGTGTCACGGAGGACGTTGCGGAAGCGGACGACGGCGAAGACGGCCATGAGGCCGAAGGCGGTGACGAGGTTGTTGTTGAGCACCATCATGACGACGGTGACGACCATGGGCATGATGACGAGGGAATTGACGAAGGCGCGCGAGTAGGAAAGCCCCGCGTGGGTGATCATGTAGGTCCAAGAGATGACTTCGCCGGCGAGGAAGGAGAGGCACAGCCCGAGCAGGAGGGCGGGGACGTTCAGGGGTTGCGCCGAGTAGTCGGCGCTGAAAAAGGCGTTGAGGAAATCGTTCACGTCGTTGCGGGTTATACGTTTTTCGCGGGGCGGTTCAAGAACTTTTCCACGAGGTCGGGCGATTCCGCCGGGAAATGATGCGGGTTGAGGCGGTGTTCCTCCAAGAGAAAAACGCTGTCGGCATATTTGGCGGAACCGCATTGCATGACTTGAAACACCTCGACGAGGGTGCGAAACCAATCGGGGAACCGGCCGGTGAACTTGAGTTCCAGGATCACCATCGGCGCGAAGGGCATGACGTAGTTTTCGATCTTGGCGGTCACAAAAGGCTCGAAGTGCGGGCCGCCGGTGACTTCGCGGTCCAGGGTGACGCGGACGGAATTATCGGCTTGGCTGACCCAGGCTTCGCGGAGGTAGCTGACCCGCACTTTGGGCACGGCGCGGATGTTGTGCATGAACCGGCAGAACTGCTGAACGGCGACGAGGTGCTGCGGCTTGGCGGAAAGGAGGTGTTCCGGTTCCGGCAACTGCCCGGCGAGCAGCAGCGGCACGGCTTCCTGGCGGACGGGGCCGCGTTGCTTAAGGATGGCATCGTTCATCCGGCGTTTGATT
>JAPLTZ010000067.1:0-4967 GCA_026397895.1 Verrucomicrobiota bacterium
CTCGATCTCGATGGCGGTGCGGTTCTCGGAAATCTCGTTGTCGAAGGCGATGTGCGTCTCGATGCGCTCGCCTTCGTTCGCCTGGTAGAGTGGACGGGCGGTGTGCTGGCGTTTGATGAGCGCGTGCAGATCAACCTTGCCGTCGCCGAGCACCTGGTCGAGAAGTTTCTCCAGCTTGTCGCGCTGCTCGCGGGTGGCGAGGCCGCCGGTGCCGGCGTGGGTGACAAAGAACGTGTCGAGCGCCACGAAATCGGCGCGGGTGAAAATCTGCGCGCTCAAAATGTTCAGCCCGGCGGCGCTGAACGAGCCGGCGAGCTTGCTGAACAGGCCGGGGCGATCCCAGGTGCAGACCTTGACGACGTTGCCGCCGCGGTCGGGGTCGTTGTGCCAGTTGACGACGGGCGCGAGCGGGTTGGTGACGTCGCTGACGAGCAGGCGCATGAACCGGTGCGCGAGCAGGACGTCGTCGAGGATTTCCGGCGCGGTGTGGACGAGGAAATAGCGCGGCGGCAGCGCGGCGAAATGCGCCTCCAATTCCTCCTCGCCGAGCGGCTCGGGCAGGAGCTTGGCGACTTCGCGGCGGAGTCCGTCGCGGCGGGCGTCCTCGGCTTGGAGGAATTCCGTGGCACCGGTCAGCACGGCCTCGGTCTTGCGGAACAGCGACCAGTGCAGCGTTTCCTTGAAATCGTTCCAGAGCTTGTCGCTCGTGCCCTGCGAATCGGCGAAGGTCAGCAGCGTGAGCAGCGTGAGCATCTCGAGGCTTTCGATCTGCCGCGCGAAGCTGCGGATGACGGCGGGGTCGTCCTGATCGTGGCGTTGCGCGACGCGCGCCATGAGCAGGTGCTGTTCGATGAGCCGCTCCAGCGTGTGGGTGGTGGCGGCATCGAGTTGCAGGCGGCGGGCGACGCGGAGCGCGAGCTTCGCGCCCTCGTCGGCGTGCGCGCCGTGGCCGTCGGCCTTGCCGACGTCGTGCAGGAGCAGCGCGAGGTAGAGGACGAACGGGCGCTCCAGTCCTTGGAAAATTTCGGTGTAGTTGCTGAACGGCGGTTTCTTGGCCTCGGCGATCTGGTCGAGCTTTTCGAGGCAGACGAGCGTGTGTTCGTCGGCGGCGTATTGGTGGTAGAACTCGTGCTGGACGAGGCAGGTGAGCTTGCCGAATTCGGGAATGTATTTGCCCAGCAACCCGACCTCGTGCATCGCGCGCAAGACCCACGCGACGTTGCCGCGCTGGTTCAGAATCGCGAGGAATGTCTCGCGCACATGCTCGTCCTGGAGGAATTCGCGGTCCACGAGGCTGACCTGGTTGCGGATGAGCTGGGCGAGGTCGGGGTGGAGCTTCAGCCCGCGCTGCTGCGCGTGCAGAAACGCGCGCATCAGCCGGCGCGGCTGGTCGCGGAAGATGCGGTTGCTGGTGGCGTGAATCTGGCCGTCCTCGATCTTGAACCCGTCCACCTCCACGGCGGGCGCGCGCTTGGGCTGGCTGCTTTTGCGGATGAAATTTTTCAGGCGCGTGAGGCGCGGCTGCGGCGTCGCGGCGGGCAGCAGCGCGAGGCGCTGTTCCAGCGTGCGGGTGATGAGATGGATGTTGCGCAGGTGCGTGTAGACGTCGCGCATGAACTTCTCGATGCGGCGGCTGGGCGAGCGGTCGGGGTAACCGAGATTCAGCGCCACGGCTGGCTGCATGCTTTTCAGCAGCGCGTCGGCGGGGCGGTTGAGGTGGTAATGCATCTCGTTGCGGACGCGGAGGAGAAAATCGTAGGCGGCCTCAAGCTGCTTGCGCTCGGCGGCGACGATGAGCTCGCGCCGCTCCAGCTCGGCGAGCGAGCGCGTGCGGTATTTGAAGAACGCCATCCACAGCAGGTTCTGGTAATCGCGCAGGCCGCCGCAGCCGTTCTTGACGTTCGGCTCCTGCATGAGCGCGGAGTTGCCGAACTTGCTGCGCCGCGCCGCCTGATCCTCGATGCGCGCGGCGATGTATTCCTCCTCGTGCCCGTCCACGCACTTGGCGACGGCGGTTTTCTGGAATTTCTCGAACAACGGCGCGCTGCCCGCGACGAGCCGCGCCTCGATGATGGAGGTCTTGGACTGCATGTCGCCGTTGGCGACGAGCGCGCACTCGTCGAGGCTGCGGACGGAATGGCCGACCTTCAGCCCGATGTCCCAGAGCGGATACAAAATCCCGTCAATCAGCTTCGCGAGGTGCGGCAGCGGGCGGTTTGCGGCGACGAGCCGGCCGTCGTGCAGGAACATGAAATCAATGTCGCTGTGCGGATTCAGCTCCGCGCGGCCGTAGCCGCCGATGGCCACGAGCGCGAGCGGCGGGAATTCCTTGCGCGCCTGCGCGGAGAGCGTGCTCAGCGCCGCGTCCCAGAGCGCGCGCAGGAGGATGTCCATGAGCGCGGCGCGGGCGTGGCAGATTTCGCGGCCGCTTTCGCCGGCGCGGTGGAGGATTTTCAGCCGGTGCGTCTCGACCTTGAGGAAATTCTTGAAGCGCGCGAGTTCCTCGGCGGGTTTGCGGCCCGGCGGCAAGGCGAGGCGCTCGGCGGCGTTGGCCTCCATTTTTTCAAGCAGTGTCGGCATCGTCGGGCGACAGCTTTGGGGAAAACGCCCGCGAAGGCAAGCCGGCGCGCGAAGCGGAGTTGGCAATCACGACTGTTCTGCTAGATTCGCCGCGCGATGCCCGCCAATCTCGATCCCGATGCCGCCCTCATGCTCCGCGTCAAGCGCGGCGACATGGCGGCTTTCACCGAGTTGGTCGAGAAATACAAGCAGCCCGTCACCAACCTCGTCGCCCGCACCATCCGCGACGAGACCGAGGCCGAGGACATCGCCCAGCACGTCTTCATCCAGGTCCACAAATCCGCCGCGCGCTACCAGGTCACCGCCAAGTTCACGACGTGGCTGTTCACCATCGCGCGCAACCTGTGCCTGAACGAAATCCGCCGCCGCTCCCGCCACCCCGCCGATTCGCTCGACGCCACGCTCCCCACCGACGACGAACTGCCCGCCCGCCAATACGAGGACGTGAAGACCTTCGCCCCGGATGACGCGGCGCAACACAACGAACTCGCGGCCAAGATCGAGGAAGCCCTCGCCGCGTTGCCGGAGAATCAGCGCACGGCCATCATCCTTTTTCAGAAACAAGAGATGAGCTACGAGGAAATCGGCGAAGTGCTGGACACGTCGCTCTCGGCCACGAAGTCGCTCATCCACCGCGGCCGGGAAACATTGAAGGAAAGGCTCAAAGCCTACCTCCGCACCGGCGAATGGGACGAACCGCTTTGAAAACTTGATTCCGGGCAGGTTTGGCGGCATCCTCCCGCCCTGATAGACGGAATAATTTTATGTCATCACTCGCAGGAAAACTCGGAATCGTCTTTGGTGTCGCCAACAAACGCTCCATCGCCTGGGCCATCGCGCAGGCGTGGGCGGCGGAAGGCGCGAAACTCGCCTTCACCTACCAAGGCGAGCGCGTAAAGGAAAACGTGGAGGAAGGACACGCTCATCATGCCCTGCGACGTGACCAAGGACGAGGACATCGACCGCGTCTTCGCCGAAGTTGGGCAGAAATTCGGCAAACTGCACCTGCTGCTGCACTCTGTGGCGTTCGCGCCCAAGGCCGCGCTGGAAGGCCATTTCGTGGACACCACCCGCGAGGCCTACTTGCTCGCCCACAACGTCAGCGCCTATTCGCTCGTCGCCCTCGCGCGCGGCGCGGCGCCGCTGATGACCGACGGCGGCAGCATCATCGGCATGAGCTACTACGGCGCGGAAAAAGTCGTGCCGCACTACAACGTCATGGGCGTGGCCAAGGCCTCGCTCGAAGCCAGCACCCGCTACCTCGCCTACGACCTCGGCCCGAAGAAAATCCGCGTCAACTGCATCAGCGCCGGCCCGGTGAACACGCTGGCCGCGCGCGGCATCGCCGGTTTCTCGGAAATGCTCAAGACCTACGAACTGCGCTCCCCGCTGAAGCGCAACCTCGTCCCCGAGGAACTCGGCGCGACGGGCGTCTTCCTCGCCAGCGACGGCGCGGCGTGCATCACCGGCCAGGTCATCTACGTGGACGGCGGCTACTGCATCATGGGGATGTGATGGGGAAGGCAGAAGGCGGAATGATGAATGAAGAATGGTCGCTGTGCTACAACGCCGCCATTTCTTCATTCTGCATTCTTCCTTCTTAATTTGCCGGTGAACGCCCCGTCCACGCCGTCCACGAAGGGCAGCAGCTCGCGTTCGCGTTCCAGTTTGAAGTTGGCGTTCGCGGCCAGAAATTCCTTCACGACGCCGCTGTTTTCCTCCGGCTCGAGGCTACAGGTGCTGTAAACGAGCACGCCGCCGGGCTTCACGAGCGGCGCGGCTTGGTTCAGCAGGTCGAGCTGCGCGGTGCGGAGGCGCTTGATTTCTTCCGCCGAAACCCGCCAGCGCAAATCCACGCGGCGGCGCATCACGCCGGTGTTGGAGCAGGGCGCGTCGAGCAGCACCTTGTCGCATTGCGCGGCGAGGTCGTCGAAGGCGGCGGGGGAGACGGTCTCCACGCAGGTCACACCGAGGCGCTCGCAGTTCTGCGCGACGAGCTTCATGCGTTCGGCGGAGAAATCGCTGGCAAGCAGGCGGCCGTGGTTGTTCATCAGTTGCGCGATGAAGGTGGTCTTGCCGCCGGGCGCGGCGCAGAGGTCGAGCATGGTTTCGCCGGGCTGCGGGTCAAGCTCGCGCACGGCGAGGAGCGTGCTGGGGTCTTGGATGTAGAAGCGACCTTGCGAAAAACTTTCCAGCGTGGCGAGCGGCGGATGCGCCTTCAGCTCGAACGCCAGATTCTCGCCGATCCAGTCGCGGGTGAAGAATTCAGCTTCCACGCCTTCATGCCGCCACTTGTCGCAGAGCAGTTCGGCGGGGGAATCTTGGGAGGGACGGCGTGCCGCCGTCCCCATTTCTTTATTTGGGACGGCAACATGCCGTCCGTCCCC
>JAPLTZ010000067.1:5073-8754 GCA_026397895.1 Verrucomicrobiota bacterium
CGGCGTTGATGAACCCAGCCTGCGTGTTGAAGCCGGCGTGCTTGGCCATCTCGACGGTTTCGTTCACGGCGGCGTGGTCGGGAATGCGGTCGAGCCAGAAAATCTGGTAGAGGCCGAGTTGCAGCAAAAGTTGCAGGACGGTTTTTTGCGGGCGGCCGTTCGTCTTGCGGCCGATGAGCCAGTCGAGCGCGGCTTGCTGGCGGACGATGCCATAGACGAGTTCCTGGCAGAGGCCGCGGTCGGGCGGCGAAAGTTGCGCGCCGGCGAGCTCGTTTTCGAGGAGGATTTCGGTGTATTCGTCGCCGGCGAGGCGCGCTTGCAGGATGCGGAGGGCAATTTCTCTTGGTTTTTTCACGTTCGCGTCTAGTATGACGACCGTTTTGTTGGATGCGAGTATTTACGATCTTTTTATGAGAGAAGAATTTGAAAAATTGGCGGCGACCGGCAAGTTGGAAGGCCGGCACATCGAACCTTTGACCCACCTCACCGCCAGCGGCTTCTGCATGCACCGCAGTTGGGGCTTCGGCAAAATCACCACGGTGGACACGGTCTTCGCGCGCTTCGTCATCGATTTTCCCGGCAAGTCCGGCCACACGATGGATCTCGCCTTCGCCGCCGAACAGCTCAAGCCCATTCCCAAGGATCACATCCTCGCCCGCAAGGCCGCCGACCTCCAGGGCCTGCGCGACCTCGCCGGCAAAAACCATCTCGAACTCGTCAAGCTCGTGCTGAACTCCTTCGGCGGCAAAGCCACGGTGGACCAGATCCAGAGCGCGCTCGTGCCGGACGTGATTAGCAACGACTGGAAAAAATGGTGGGATTCCGCCAAGCGCGAGTTGAAGAAGGACGGACACTTCCAGGTGCCGCTCAAGAAAACCGATCCGGTGATTTATCAGGCGCAGGAAACGTCGTTGCAGGATCGCCTCATCGGCGAGTTCCGCGCGGCGAAAGGCCTGAAGGCGCGCATCGTCACCGCCACGGAAATTTTCAAGAACGCCGCCGACCTCGCCAACAACAAGGCCGCCGCCACCGAGGTCATCACCGCGCTCAACACCGAGATCGCCTCCCACCAGCGCAACCAGCCCGCCGTCGCGCTCGAAGGCACGTTCGTCCGCGATGACATCCGCGCCACCACCGACCTGCCCGCCACGCCCGGCGAACTGACCTCCGCCAACATCTGGGCGCAGGAAAACGTCAAATTCGGCCCGCTGCTCGAACTGATTCCCGCCGCCAAACACCGCCGCGCGCTGGAATCCTTCAAGGTCGCCAATCCCGACCGCTGGTTCGACATCGTCCGCAACAATCTCAACCACGTCTCCGCCAAGCTCGCCAAGGAATTCGCGCAGGTGCTTATCCACGACGGCAAGATCGCCGAGCTCAAGGAAACCCTCGCCCGCCTCATCAGCCAGCACACCGCCAGCAGCGAACTCCTCCTCTGGCTCGCCAAGGAACGCAGCGACGCCTTCGCCGACATCCTCGGGCCGGAAGTCTTCCGCGCCATGCTCACCGCGATGGAACGCGACCAGTTCAACGAGCGCCGCTCCAACCGCCTCCGCGATTTCATCCTCGACGACCAGACCCTGCTCGTGGAACTCATCGGCACCGCCGACTTCGAGGTCATCAAGGACCTCACCCGCGCCCTGCAGCTCTCCCCCTGCTTCGACGATATGGACAAGCGCTCCCTCCTCGCGCGCATCGTCAAGAACTACCCCGCCGTGCAGTCGCTGATCGCCGGCGACGGCGGCAAGCAGGAGACCACCTACGTCGTTTCGTGGACGAGCCTCGAGCGCCGCAAGGACGAATACCAGGAACTCGTCCACAAAAAGATTCCCGCCAACTCCAAGGAGATCGCCATCGCCCGCAGCTACGGCGACCTCCGCGAAAACCACGAATACAAGGCCGCCAAGGAAATGCAGAAAATCCTCATGCGCCAGAAATCCGAGCTCGAAGCCCAGCTCGTCCGCGCCCGCGGCACCGACTTCGCCAACGTCAAGACCGACGTCGTCAGCATCGGCACGCACGTGGAAGTCACCGACCTCCTCGCCAGCAATGCGGAGAAATTCACCATCCTCGGCGCGTGGGATTCCGACCCCGACCAGGGCGTCATCAGCTACCTCACGCCCATCGCGCAGGCGCTGCTCAACCACAAGGTCGGCGACGAAGTGGACTTCGAGATGGAGCAGACCAAAAAGAAATTCCGCGTGAACGCCATCGCCGCCTTCAAGACCGCGTAACCAATCTAAAATCGAAAACCGCCGCGCCCCTCCGGACGCGGCGGTTTCGCTTTTGGCGGGACTCACTCGAACCGGAACTCCCGCGTCCGTGCTTGCTCCCGCACTGTCGTGATGACCACTCTGTCGAGAGTGTTAGTGGCGGCGGTCTCCTTCATCTTCGCGGCGACGAATTTCATCCGCGCCTCGTTCAGCGACTCGATTTGCGCCTGCAATTCCGCGCGCTCCTTGGATTTTTTCTCCACAAACTCCTTCCGCTCGGCAGGCGGCAGTGCCTGCATCGGCGCGGGCAGGTCTTCCTTTTTGAGGCTGCCGAGGTTGAAGCTCTTGTCCTTCGCCGCGTCCACCAAGTCCCACGCGCCGTTACGGTAATTCGCCGCAGCCTTCGCCACCGCCCGCTCCACCGGTGCGGCGGGTGCGGCGGTCACGGCGTTGCGGTCCTGTTCCATTTGTCGGTTGGCGCTTGCGCCGCCGGCGGCGCCGTAGGCGAGGTAGGTTTCATTCAGCCGGCCGCCGAGCCGCGCGAGCTCCTTGTCCTGCGGCGCTTCGATGTAGGCGCAGGCGCGGTCCTGGTCAATGACGAGAAACTTGCCCTCGCCCAGCCGCGCGCCGTCGCGCCACATCGTTTCCACGCCCTCGCGTTCGTTGCCGCAGAAAATCGTGTTCACAATCACGCCGCTGCGGTGTGCCGCCCGGCAGGAATCCGCGTAGTCCATCGGTCCCTGCGTGAACGGCTCGTTGCCCGCGATGAACACGGCCTTGTAGGCGCGCGCCGAGGAACTCCACTCCAGCCGGTCGAGCGCGTCCTTGATGACCCAGCCGCAATATTCCTCGCCGCCGCACGTCCGCAGCGCGAAGAGCTTTTCCGAAATCAAATCCAAGTCCGTCGTGAAGTCGGAGACCTTGCGGATGTAGCCCGCCGTGGCCGACAGGCCGTTGTTGCCGTATTCAAACAGCGCCACCTGCACCTCCGGCAATTCGCCGTCCTGCCGCGCGTGGCTGAACTCGTTGACGATGCGCCAGAGCTGGCTTTTCGCCTGGCCGATGAGGCCGTCCATGCTGTTGCTCGTGTCGAGCAGCAGGGCGATCTGCACCACCGGCCGGCGGATGCGGGCCCACTCTTTTTCCTTCGCGCCGGCAAAACCGGCCAGCGCCAGCCCGCCGGCGAGCGCCAGCAGGGTGAATGTTCTCATTTTTGTTTTCATAAATGCCTTTCGTGTTGTTTGTGTTTGATGACTCACGCTCCGTTGGACGGCAGGCGGCGGCGAATGCTCCCCAAAAAATTATGAAGGATGAAAGATGAAGGATGAAACAACGACTCGCCTGCCGGTTTTCATAATTCAACCTTCAAAATTATTCTTCATTTCCCCCGCGCTCCGACTGCGCTAACAATTGTCCCGTGACTCCGCCCGAAGAAACCGCCCTGCTCGCCCGCTGCCGCTCCGGCGAC
>JAPLTZ010000067.1:8764-11329 GCA_026397895.1 Verrucomicrobiota bacterium
GGCGACGCGGCGGCGTGGGACGAGCTGTTCGCGCTGCACTACGATGCGGCGGCGCGGTTTGTCTTCCAGCTCGGCTCGGACTTCACGCGCGAGGACGCGGAGGAGATTTGCCAGGAAGCTTTTCTGGCCGTCATCAACAACCTCGACACGTTCCACGTCGAAAGCCGGTTTCAGACGTGGCTGTTTCGCATCGCCGCGAACAAGGCGCGTGATTACCGCGAGCGCCAGCAAGCCGCCAAGCGCGGCGGCGGTCGCGCGAACATTTCCCTGCAAGCCGAGGACGCCGCGACTGGCCTGACCCTCGACCCGCCCGCCGATTTGCCGCCGCCGGACGCGCAGTTGCTCGCCGGCGAACGCCTCGCCCAGGTGCGCGCGGCGGTGGCGCGATTGGACGCGCCGTGCCGCGAGGTCGTGGAGTTGCGTTACTTTGGCGACCTGAGTTACGAGGAAATCAGCGCGACGTTGCGGCTGAACGTGAAGACCGTCAGTTCGCGCTTGAGCAAGTGCCTCGACCGGCTGGAGCAACTGGCGCGCGGAATTTTTGCGGGAGATACGGCGGGCGTTTTCCCGTCCAACCGGTAGAACGATATGCCCGAAGAACGCGACATCGAAAAACAACTGCGCGCCGCCGCCGAACAACGGCGGCAGGAAGCAGGCGGCAAATTCGAGCTGCATCCCGCCACGCGGCGGTTGCTGCACGGCGAGGTCCAGCGCGTCCACGGCCCGAAGACCACCGCGCTCGGCGGGCGGAATCCCATCTTCGCCGGGCTGTGGCTGCGGTTCGCCGCCGGCGTCTGCACCGTGGGAATTCTCATGGTCGCCACCTGGCTGATGTTCTTCCGCCCGCCGCCGCCCGCGCCCACCCAACTGGCGAGGTTTGAACCGCCCCGCGCCGCCGAAACCGCCGGTTATGTCCAAACCGCGTCGCCGCTTGCAAACCGCGCGCCGGTGGAGTTGGCAAAAAACAAAAAGGCGCAACCCGGCGTGAATGCCGGGTTCGTCCAGAGCGCGGAACCGCTGGCGGTGCCGCCGGCACCTGCCGCGCCGATTGCAATGACGGCGGCAGCATCAGGCGCGTTGGCCGTGGAAACATCGGTATCGAATGTTCGTTTTCTCAACAACGCCGCCGTGGCCGCCAGCGGCGGACGGCGGGCGGATGCGGTTTCCTCGGTGCTGGTGACCAAGGCTGCGGAAAATGTGGCGGCGGCAAAAGCTGCGCGTCCGGCGGCGGTGTTGAACTCGTTCCAAGTCGAGCAGCGCGGCGACCAGCTCCGCATCATTGACGGTGATGGTTCGGTTTACACCGGACAGTTGCTGGCGCAGGCCGGACAGGACAAGGAGGCCAAGCTCCAGTCTGCCGACCGCGCAACAGAGCGGCAGGTTGTGGCAGACGGCTTCGTCGGCGGCATGCAAAACGCCCCGTTCACCGCCACGGGCACCAATTTGAGCCTGAAACAAAACGTCATCATCAACGCCGCGTTCGTGAACGGCAGCATCGTCGGCCACGCGGTGCTGGCCGACGGCCAGCGCGTGCCGCTCGATGCCGCGCCGGCGCCGAATTACTAACGCGGGGCGGTTGAAATCTTTTTCAACCGCTTCACGGTCGCGGCAAAATCCTCCGGCCACGGCGCGGTGAACTTCAATTTCTTTCCCGTCTGCGGATGCGTGAAAGCAATCGTGCTCGCATGCAGCATCTGGCGCGGCGCGGTGATGCCGGTCAATTCCCCAAACCGTTTGTTCGGGCGTGCGCCGTAGGTGGCGTCGCCGACTACCGGACAGCCGAGGTGCGCGAAATGGACGCGGATCTGGTGCGTGCGCCCGGTGTGGATCGTCGCCTCAACGAGCGTGGCGGCGGAAAATTTCTCCAGCACGCGGTAGCTCGTCCACGCGCTGCGGCCTTTGGAGGCTTCGACGACGGCCATGCGTTTGCGCTGCACGGGATGGCGGGCGATGGCGGCGCGGATTTCGCCGGAGTCGGCGGGCGGCGCGCCGCAGACGAGGGCGTGGTAAATTTTCTCCACGGTGCGCCCGGCGAATTGTTCCGCGAGCGCGAGGTGCGCGGCGTCGTTCTTGGCGACGACGAGGCAGCCGCTGGTTTCCTGATCGAGCCGATGCACGATGCCGGGCCGCGCCACGCCGCCGATGCCGCTGAGCGAGCCGGCGCAGTGGTGCAGCAGGGCGTTGACGAGCGTGCCGGCGACGTGGCCGGCGGCAGGGTGGACGACGATGTCGGGCGATTTGTTGACGACGAGGAGGTGCTTGTCCTCGAATAAAATTTCGAGCGGAATCTCCTCGGGCAGTGCGGCGGCGGGAGTGGCGTCAGGCCAGCAGATTTCGATTCGCTCGCCCGCGTGCGGCGCGTGCGTGGGTTTGACGGCGCGGCCGTTGACGCGAACATGGCCTTGTTCGATGAGGCGCTGGAGGTGGCTGCGGGAGACGGCGGGAAAGCGGGCGTGCAGGAAGGTATCGAGCCGCCCGGCGAGGGCGGAGGCGGCGACGATGATGGTTTCGTTGGGGGCGGACATCGGAATTCTCTCGCAGATTTCCGAATTACGGAGCCCGCGG
>JAPLTZ010000175.1:0-6955 GCA_026397895.1 Verrucomicrobiota bacterium
CCCAAAGTGAAGGGCGACGGTCGGGGTGGCGGCGGGCGGGCGGCAAAGAAAGCCGCCGACAAGGCCGTGGACAAAGCCAACCAGACCGACGAAAACCTGATGTGATTTAACGTCCCCAAAACAAACCATGAAAAAAACCGCCCTGCTCCTCGCCGCGCTGCTGGCCTCGGCCGCCGCGCTTCACGCCACTGAACTTAAATTCGCCGCCGTCTTCACCGACCACGCGGTGCTGCAACGCGATGTCGCCGTGCCCGTCTGGGGCTGGGCCGACGCCGGCGCGGAAGTCAAAGTGGAATTCGCCGGCCAGACGAAGACCGCCGCCGCCGACGCCAGCGGCAAGTGGGCGGTGAAGCTCGACCCGCTCAAGGTCAGCGCCGAGCCGCAGACGCTCAAGGTGACGGCCACCGCGAGCAAGGCCACCGTCGAGTTGAAAGACATTCTTGTCGGCGAAGTCTGGCTGGGTTCGGGGCAATCGAACATGGCCTTGCTGGTGCTCGCGGCGAAGAATTTCGAGCAGGAAAAAGCCGCCGCGAATCTGCCGCTCGTGCGGATGTTCAAGGAGGAATCCACCGCCGCCACCGCACCGCAGACCGACGGCAAGGGTGAGTGGAAGGTCTGTTCGCCGGAAACGGTCGGCGGATTTTCCGCGACGCTGTTTTTCTTTGGCCGCGAAATTCACAAGACGCTCGGCGTGCCGGTGGGCCTCATCAATTCCTCGGTCGGCGGCACGCCGATTGAATCATGGATTTCGCCGGAGGCGCAGCACGCTTCCGAGCCGTTGAAGCCGTTCTTTGCCGCTTTGAGCGACGAGAAAAAGAAGGAGGAGTCGTCGGCGGCGGACGCGAAGCCAAGATACGAACGCGCCCTGGCCAATTGGGCGGCGGCGACGAAGAAGGCCAAGGCGGAAAACAAACCCGCTCCCCGCAAGCCGCGCGATCCGGTGGCGACCGCCGCGAAGAAGGGCGATGTGGGCGGGCTGTTCAACGGCAAGATCGCGCCGCTCATCCCCTACGCCATCCGGGGCGCGATCTGGTATCAGGGCGAGGCGAACACCAAAGGGTTCAAGGCGCCGTTTTATCAGCATCAGTTGCCGCTGCTGGTGACCGACTGGCGCACGCGCTGGGGTTATGAATTTCCGTTTGCGTGGGCGCAGTTGCCGAACTTCAGCGGCGAGAACGATCAGCCGACCGTGCGCGAGGCGATGCTCAAGACACTCGCGCTGCCGAAGACCGGCATGGGCATCAACATTGACATCGGCGAGGAGAAAAACATCCATCCGAAGAACAAGCAGGAGGTCGGCCGCCGCCTCTCGCTCTGGGCGCTCGGCACGGTCTATGGCCAGAAAGTCCCGGCCACGTCCGGCCCGCTGCCGGCGGGCAGCAAGGTCAACGGCGGCGAAGTGGAATTGAGCTTCACCCACACCGACGGCGGCCTCGTCGCAAAGGATGGCAACCTGAAAGGCTTCGTCGTCGCCGGCGCGGACAAGGCGTGGAAGCCCGCCACGGCGCGCATCGCGGGCGACAAGGTCATCGTCTCCAGCGCGGAGGTGAAGTCGCCCGTCGCCGTCCGCTATGCCTGGGAAAATTGGCCGACGTGCAATCTCTACAACGGGGCGGGCCTGCCGGCCTCGCCGTTCCGCACGGATGATTGGAAGTGAGTTCACCATGAGAAAATTAATTTCGGTGCTCGTCGCCGGCGTTTGCGCGGCGTCCACTCTGGCCGCCGACAAACGGCCCAACGTCATTTTCATCTGCACCGACCAGCAGCACGCGGGGATGTTGAGTTGCGCCGGCAATCCGTGGCTGAAGACGCCCGCGCTGGACAGCCTCGCGGCAAACGGCGCGCGGTTCGAGCGGGCGTATTCGGTGAACCCGGTCTGCGTGCCGTCGCGCACGGGCATGATCACGGGCTACACGCCGAGCCGGTTCAAGCTGCAGCACAACGGCGAACTGGACACGACGCGCATCCCGGCGGAGGTGCAGCAGCAGACGATGGGCTGGCTGTTCCGCAACGCCGGTTACGAGACGGCCTACGGCGGCAAGACGCACGTGCCGGGCAAGATTCTGGATTACGGTTTCGACGCGATGCTGACCGGCGACCCGCGCGGCGGACTGGCGGACGAGTGCGCGGCGTTCATCAAGAAGCCGCACGCCAAACCGTTCCTGCTGTTTGCGTCGTTCATCAACCCGCACGACATCTGCTACATGGCCAGCAACGATTTCGCGCAGTCCAAAGCCGCAGACAAGCCGATGAAAAAAGGCAAGGCGGCGAAGCCCGAAAACGAAGCGTCGCGGTATCTGGCCAAGGCGATGCAGCGTCCGCCGGGAGTTTCGGAAGCGGAATTTTTCGCCAAGTATTGCCCGCCCGTGCCGGCCAATCTGGAGCCGCAGGTTGGCGCGCCCGAGGCGATTCAGAAATCCATTTCGCCCGGCGAGGGGGAAAGTTTCCGGCAGCATGCGTTCGACTCGTGGGACGTGCAGAAGTGGCGGCTGCACCGCTGGGCTTATTGCCGGCTGACGGAACAGGCGGACGGCGAAATCGGCCGGGTCTTGCAGGCGCTGCGCGCGGCCGGGCTGGAGGAGAACACCGTCATCGTTTTCTCCAGCGACCACGGCGACATGGACGGCTCGCACCGGCTGGAACACAAATCCACGTTCTATGAGGAGGCGGCGCGCGTGCCGTTCATCGTCAGCTACAAGGGCGTCACCAAGCCGGGGCTGGTGGACACGAATCATCTGGTTTCGAGCGGCATGGATTTGATTCCGACGATGTGCGATTTCGCCGGCATCAAGCCGCCGGCGGCGTTGCTGGGCCGCAGCGTGCGGGCGCTGGCGGAAGGGCGGGGCGCGCCCGAATGGCGGCCGTATGTGGCTTCGGAGACGCATTACGGGCGGATGATCCGCTCCGGGCATTACAAGTATTGCGTCTACGAAACCGGCAAGCAGCGTGAGCAGCTCGTGGATTTGGAAAAAGACCCCGGCGAAATGAAAAACCTGGCCGCCGACCCCGCCTATGCCGACGTGTTGAAGCAACACCGGCAGTTCATGCGCGAATGGGTCGAGGCCAACCACGACACCATCGCCGCCGCGTATCTGGTCAAATAATTGCGCTGATGAAAACCAAAATAATTCGCCGCTCGCTCGCGGCTTTGTTGCTGTGCCCGCCGTTGCTGGCACTGGCGGCTCCGGTGAAGCCCGACATCATCTTCATTCTCGCCGACGACCTCGGCTATGCCGACGTGGGCTGGCACGGGAGCGACATCAAAACGCCGGTGCTGGATCAGCTCGCGGCGAGCGGTGCGAAGTTGGAGCATCTCTACGCCATGCCGGTCTGTTCGCCGGCACGGGCGGCGTTGATGACGGGGCGGTATCCCATCCGCACCGGATTGCAGATGAACATCATCCGGCCCACGTCCAAGTATGGGCTGCCGCTGGAAGAGCGGTTGCTGCCGCAGGCGTTGCGCGAGGCCGGTTACACGACGGTCATGTGCGGCAAATGGCATCTCGGCTCGTTTGAGAAGGCATATTGGCCGAACCAGCGCGGCTTCGACCATTGGTATGGATTTCTGGAGGGCAGCGAAGATTATTTCACGCACAAGCTGCACGGCAAAGGCGATAAGTTGGACTGGTATCGCAATGGCGAACTGCTCCCCCACGACGAAGGCTACTCGACGCACCTGCTTGCCCGCGAAGCCGTCGGCCTCATCCGGCAACAACCCAAGGACAAGCCGCTGTTCCTCTATGTGCCGTTCAATGCCGTGCACGGGCCGTTGGAATGTCCCGCCGCATACACGAATGCGATTACCAAGATGACCGGCCAGCGCCAAGTCTTGGCCGGCGTGGCGGCGGCGATGGACGAAGATTGTGGGAAAATTCTCGCCGCGCTGGACGAAACTGGCCGGCGCAAGAACGCGGTCATTGTCTTTTGCAGCGACAACGGCGGCATTCCGCCGGGAAAAAATCTGCCGTTGCGCGCATTCAAAAGCTCGATCTACGAGGGCGGCATCCGCTCGGTGGGCTTTGCCGTGTGGGACGGACACATCAAGCCCGGCTTGGTCATCAACGAGCCGATGCACTTGGTGGACTGGTTTCCGACGCTGGTGAAAATCGCCGGCGGCTCGCTGGAGCAAAAGCTGCCGCTCGACGGCCTGGACATTTTGCCGACGATTGCGGAGGGCAAGCCGTCGCCGCACGCTGAGTTGCTGCTCAACGCCACGCCCAAGGAAGGCGCGATTCGCATGGGCGACTTCAAGCTCGTCGTCAACGGCTCGGACGCCGTGGGGGAGAATGTTGACCCCGAAACCGGCGAGCGCAAAAAGAGCAAGCAGGAGAACAAGGCCGCGCGTGTTCGCGGGCAGCGGCAGGAGGACAAGCTGGAACTGTTCAACCTGCGCGAGGACCCGTCCGAATCCAAAGACCTCGCCGTGCAGATGCCGGAAAAGGTGAAGGCGATGCGCGCCCGTTACGACGAATACTACAAGGCGGCGGCGAAACCTTTGAATCTGGTGCGCTAATCGTTTCCCGATAAGCTTCCAACCCGAACCCACCCGCCAAATGAAAAACTGTTTTCCGAAACTTCTGTCCGCCGTCCTGATTTTGACGATTGCGAACATCGCCCATCTCGGCGCCGCCGATGCGCCCGCCAAAAAGCCCAACATCCTGGTCATCCTCACCGACGACCTCGGCTTTTCCGACATCGGCTGCTACGGCTCGGAGATTGCCACCCCGAATCTCGACCGGCTGGCGGCGGGTGGGTTGCGGTTCACGCAGTTCTACAACACGGCGGCCATTCCTCGCGCGTGAGTCTGCTCTCCGGTCGTTGGTGTTGGGAGGCGGGAAACACCAAGCTGACCAGCGCTGCGATCATCCCGGAAGTGCTCGCGCCCGCCGGATATTTTACGCTGATGGCCGGTAAGTGGCATCTGGACAAGCAGCCCACCGACTTCGGCTTCCAGCGTTACTTCGGCCATCTCTCCGGCGCGACGAGTTACTACTTGGGCAACGACACCTTCCGACTGAACGGCCAGCCGTGGACGGTGCCGGAGAAAGGTTTTTACACCACCGTGGCGAACGTGGATTTTGCACTGAAATTTCTGGGCGAAGCGCGCGAAACAAAGAAGCCGTGGTTTCTCTACCTCGCCTTCAACGCGCCGCACGCGCCGCTTCAGCCGCTCGAAGCCGACTACAAAAAATATCTCGGCAAATACGACGCCGGCTGGGACGTGACGCGCGCCGCGCGCGTCGCCAAACAGAAGCAGCTTGGCATCATTGGCGCAGGCGTGGAGCCGAGTCCGCGGCCCGACCACGTTCCGGCGTGGGATGCGCTCTCGCCGGAAATGCGCCAGTGGGAAGCCCGGCGCATGGCGGCCTACGCGGGCATGATTGACCGCGTGGATCAGGAATTGGGCCGGCTCATCGCCGATCTGAAGGCCAAAGGCGAATTCGACAACACGCTCATCATTTTTCTTTCCGACAACGGCGCGTGTCCCTACGACCGCCGCTCCCAAGGCCGCGAACTCGAACCTTACAATCCCGAATCCGGCTGGAGCGACAGCACCGGCTGGGCGTGGGCGCGCAATACGCCCTTCCGCTACTACAAGCAGAACCAGTTCGAGGGCGGTATCGCCACGCCCGCCATCGTGCACTGGCCCGCCGGCCTGAAGACCAAGCCCGGCGCGCTGGTGGACTCGCCGGCGCATCTTGTGGACGTGCTGCCCACGCTGGCGGAAATCTGCGGCGCGACCATTCCCAAGAGTTACCCGGGCCGCGACCTTTCGCCGCTCGCGGGCATCTCGCTCGCGCCGATTCTCGCCGGCAAGAAAATCGAGAGCCGCCCGCCGATCCACCTGCTGTTCGCCAGCGACCGCGGCCTGCGCGACGGCGATTGGAAGCTGGTCAGTTTCCAGAGCGACCCGTGGGAGCTTTATAACCTCGCCCAGGATCGCACCGAGATTCACAACGTCGCCGCGCAGCATCCCGACATCGTTGCGCGCATGGCGAAGCAGTGGTTCGACATGGCGGAAAATGTTTTACACGCCCCGGCCAAGGAACGCGGGCCGGTCGCCGTCACCGCCGACGTGCCGCGTCGCCATGTGGAATGGACGGATTACTCCTCCCTCGGCGCCAGCACCGCCCGGCATGATGCCATCAAAAGCGCGAACAAAAAAAACAAGGCCGCCCGCCGCAATGCCAAGGCCGAAGCCGCGCCCGCGCCGGTGGACAAGAAGCCCGCTGCCCACGCGCCTGCCGCCAGGGACATGCGGGAGCGCGCCGGAACAAAGCTCACGGTGGAAGGCGGTCAACTGGTTCTCCAGAGCGAGACGGACGATGACGCGGCGAGCCTCGCCTTCGACGCCTTGCCGGGATTGCCCGCCGGGCCATACACGCTGGAGTTCCGCGAGCAAAGCCACGCCAGCGGCGACGGCAAAATCTTTTGGACGACCGACGCCAAAACCCAGTTGCCGAAAGGCAGCCAGCTTCCGTTCGCCGTGAAGCACGACGGCCAATGGCAGAGCGTGGCGGTGAAAATTCCCGAAGCCAAAGCCATCCACGGCCTGCGCCTCGACCCGTGTTCCGGCGCGGGCGAAGTGCGGATTGAAGGGTTGCAACTGAAGGATGCCGCCGGGAAAATTCTTAAGTCATGGCCTTGACCCGCGCCAGAACAGTTTTCCTCTCGGTGATGCTGGTTGCTTCTGCGGCCACCGCCGGGCCGCCGCCAGCGCGCCCCAACTTCGCCGGCGGTGAAGACGCCGAATCTGGACAAGCTCGCTAACGAGGGCTTCCGCTTCGACCGCTTCTTCGTGGCGTCGCCGATCTGCATGGCGAGCCGGGCGAGCATTTACACCGGCGTGTTTCCGCAGCAGCACGGGACGGTGGCTTTGTCCGGCCGGGGATTCATGGAGAATGTCATCAACACGAAACGATTCGTCACCTTGCCCGCCGTTCTCGAAAAAGCC
>JAPLTZ010000175.1:6995-8519 GCA_026397895.1 Verrucomicrobiota bacterium
TCTGGGGCAAGTCGCACCTCGGCGAGCCGACCACGTTCGGCTTCGCCGAAGGAAAGGAATTTCACGACCCGAATGACGAAGAAACTTTTGCCGAGGCCGAAAAGTTTTTGCAGCGCGAGGCGAAGTCCGGTCGGCCGTTCCTGCTCTGGCTCACGCCGCGCAACCCGCATCTGCCGCTCAGCGCGCCGCAACGATTCAAGGACATTTACACGAACGCCGACATCAAGCTCGACCCCAACTGGCGGGAGTCGCCGCTGCTGGAGAGTGTCTTCAACCAAGGCCCGGCGGGCGGCATCTCGTTCCGCGACAGCACCGCCCCCATCTACCCGCACGCGCCGAAAGGATTGATCGGCGGCCCGCCGCGCAGCGAGGCGGTGATGAAGGAAGTCATCAAGGCCTACTATGGCGACGTGAGTTGTCTCGACGAACAGATTGGCACGCTGGTCGGGCAACTCAAAACCAACGGCCTCTACGACAACACCATCATCATTTACTTCGCCGACAACGGCTATTTCCTCGGCAACCACGGCCTCGGCAACAAAGTCACGATGCACGAGGAATCCGTGCGCGTGCCGATGTTCATCCATTCGCCGCTGCTGGCCAACAAGCGCGTCAAGAGCGACGCGCTGACTTCATCGCTGGATATTTTCCCGACGATTCTCGATCTGGCCGGAGTGTCCGCGCCGGCGCAACTCATGGGCAAGTCGCTCCGTCCGATTCTCGAATCTCCGTCCGCGACCGTCCGCGACCATGTCATCACCGAATGCGTCGGCCCGCCGGACAAGCGGGTTGGCGTGGGCCACCGCATGGTGCGGACGGATCATTTCAAATACATCCTGACCGGCTCGGACGAGGAGGCGTTCTTTGATTTGCGGAGCGACCCCTACGAGATGACCAACCGCATCGCCGAGCCGGCGCTGAAGGATGAAATTGAAACTCACCGCCGGATGCTCCACGATTGGGCGACGCGCGTCGGCGAAAAGCGGTTGCCGCAGGCCGAGGTCGTGGCGACGAAACCGGCCGAGGGAAGAAAAGCCAAGCAATCCAAGCCGGAGAAGCCGGGCAAAGCCGCGCCAGCGGCTGACGAATAATCCGAATCAGATCCGACCACCACTGACATGAACCAAACCATCCTCCTTCGCCTCGCCGCCGCCGTGCTGCTCGGCGTCCAACTCACGCCCACACTTTCCGCCGCCGGCCCGGACGGCACGCCGGAACAAACGGGCATCAAGTCCGCCGTCGGCGTGGACGCGGGGCTGTTTGCCCGGCAGTTGAAACTGGTCGAGGAGCGTCGCGCCGGGTGGCTCGCCGCCGCCGCCAGCGCCACGCCAAAACTTCTCCACAAAACCATGAAGCCCGTCGCGCTCGTCAAGGTGCAGAAGCACGCCGCGAGTTTTCAGGGCTGGAAGATGGTCGCGGGCGACCAGCCGGAATCCGTCTGCAACAAACCGCTGCTGCCGGGCGCGAGCTAATTTTTCAACATTGTTAAAATTGGGCACACTGTTAAATTGTTAACATTATTTC
>JAPLTZ010000054.1 GCA_026397895.1 Verrucomicrobiota bacterium
TTCAAATTTCTGTTCATCTGTTTCTCAATTCGCTCAACACGTTTCTTGGCTATGCTCAAAACGTAATCAAAAGTTTTTGACCATTTCCGTGTTTTGTTCGTCTCGTGATCCCAAACTAAAATGTCCGGCGCGAGAAGCTCGCCTTCCTTTTTCAGCACCAATTGATTTCCAGTGCCGTTGCCAGCAATGCAGATAAAGTCAGCAGCCATGTAGCTCCATCGCCCTTTCGTATTTTCGTAAACGATATGGCTGGCTGTCTTTCTTGGATTGGTCTGGTCGAAAACTGGATAAAAAATCCAATCTGGCGGAATCTCCAGTCCATTAGAGACCACCATAACTTCGCGCATTGGCTCGGGGAACTTAATCGAAAGCTGCTTTTCAGCTTCTTCGATTGTTTGAAGCGATGTCCCAAGTTTCAGCGCGGGATTCATGGTGTTTCGTCAGCTCACGCCGCAGCGGCGACAGTTTTATTTTTGAGCGCGGCGAAAATGCTTTCGAAAATCCATTTGCCGTCGTCGCTGCCGAGCAGCGGTTCACAGGCGCGTTCGGGATGCGGCATCAGACCGGCCACGTTGCGTTTTTCATTGCAGATGCCGGCGATGTTTTGCAGCGCGCCGTTGGGATTCGCGGGGTCGGTCAGGTTTCCGGTCGCGTCGCAGTATTGCCACAAAATCTGGTTGTTGGTCTTGAGTTTCGCGAGCGTTTCTTCGTCGGCAAAATAGCAGCCTTCGCCGTGGGCGATGGGCACGCGGAGGATTTTTCCCGCCGGGATCTGGCTGGTGAACGGCGAATCATTCGTGGCGGTCTTGAGGAAAATGTTTTCGCAGTGGAATTGCAGATCGCGGTTGCGGATGAGCGCGCCGGGCAACAGGCCGGCTTCGGTGAGGACTTGAAAGCCGTTGCAGATGCCGAGGACGAGGCCGCCGTTATCGGCAAATTGTTTCACGGCCTGCATCACGGGGCTGAACCGCGCGATGGCGCCGCAGCGCAGATAATCGCCGTAGCTGAAACCGCCGGGCACGATGACGCAATCAGTGTCGCCGAGCGAGGCGTCCTTGTGCCAGACGAGCCGCGCGGAATGGCCGAGCAAGCGGACGGCGTGGACGGCGTCCTGGTCGCAGTTGCTGGCGGGAAATTGGAGGACGGCAAAGTTCATATTAGTCGAGAGTCGAAGGTCGAAGGTCGAAAGTGGGCGCTGGCCCTCGACTTTCGACCTTCGTCTTTCGACAAAAGAGGTTCATTCAATTTCCAATCGGTAATCCTCAATCACCGGATTGCTCAACAGCTTGTGTGCGGCCTCATTGAGCGCCTTGCTCGCCGCCGCCTTGTCCGTGCCGGGCGCGAGGTCAATCTCGATGTATTTGCCGATGTGGACGCCGGTGACGCCGGTGTAGCCCATGTGTTCGAGGGCGGTTTTGACAGTGATGCCCTGCGGGTCGAGCACGGCTTTTTTCGGAGTGATAATGATTTTGGCTTTCATGTCTGGCTTCGGCGAAAACGGACGAACATCAAACCGGCGAATCAGGCGACGTGCCTGCTAAAGCTGAATTTTGGGCAAAGTTTTTCCGTGTGGCGAGAATATTTTCTCCGTTTTGCGATTATCGCAGCAACCGGCTTGAATTCACCCCGTTCCGATTCATAATGCCGCCGACATGTCGCTGAAATCAAAACCCTCCACCCGCCCCACGTCGGTGATGATTCTGGGCGTCGGCTCGTTCGCGCACAGCATCGGCACGGCGCTGGCGGACGCGGGCGCGACGGTCTCGACGTATCTCACGCGCAACTACGGCCACTTCGCGCCGGCGCTGGTCGGGCCGGTGTTTTCGCGCGACGCGCATCCGAGTCCCGTGCCTCTCATCAGGGAGTTGGGCGTGGACTGCGTCATCCCGCAATCCATTGACTGGGCGTTGCAGCCGTGGGCGAAGGATTTGGAGCGTTCGGGCGTGGGCATCTTCAGCCCCACGGGCGAGGCGATGAAGATTGAGCGCGAGCGCGATCTGGCGCGGAAGTTGTGCGCGAAGTTCAAGATTCCGTTTCCCAAGGCGTTCGTCGCGCAGAACCGCATCGAGGCCGAGCGCATTCTGGCGAAACATCCGCACCCGTTCGTCATCAAGAACCCGCTTTGCTCGCCGACCAGCCCGATTCACACGATTTTGTGCGAGACGGTGGCGGACACGCGGGCGTGGTTGCGGCAGGTGAATTATGCGGAGGGCGTGTTCCTGCAGGAATATCTTGGCCGCGCCGAGGCGGGCCACATCGTGCTGGTGAGTGGCGGGGAAATCCATTCGCTCGTCACCAATCAGGAATACAAATACGCCTTCGACGGCAACCAAGGCATCGTCGCCGGCGCGCCGCTGGGCGGACTTGTTGAGCGCGACCCCGGCGACAAATACGGCTTGGCGCGCGAACTCATCCATCCGCTTAAACCGTGGTTGAAGAAAGTGAAGTTCAACGGCCCGTTGCAGGTCACCGCCATCAGGCGCGGCGGGCGCTGGCATGTCATTGAATACAACATCCGCATCGGCGTCACGAGCGGCCCGATGATTCTGCGGATGCTCCAGAACCCCGTGGAAACGCTGCTCCGCACCGCGCGGAACGAGAAGATTGATCCTAAATTCAGCGGCCCAACCAAGTTCGGCTGCTCGCTGACACTGGCGGGTTACGGTTATCCTTTTACGCAAGTTCGCGGGCCGCATCTGCCGTTGGAGGTGAACGGCAAATGCGACTGCGACGTGTGGTGGAACGAGGTCGCCCGCGGCAGCGACGGAGGCCTGTTGGCCACCGGCCACCGCATCGCGGACGTCATCGCGCTCGCACCCAAACTCGACTCGGCCATCGCCAAAGCTTACGCCAACATCCGCAAGCTCCGCGTGGTCGGCAGTTACTACCGCACCGACGTGGGCCAAAGCCTGTGGCCGCCGGGACGCGCGTAGCCTACTTCTTCAGCGTCCGCAGGTAGGCGATGGCGGCCTTGATTTCCTCGTCGCTCATCTTCTCGGCGAACGGTTTCATCTTGGTCTTGCCATCTTCGGTGAGGCCTTCCTTGGTGGACTTGAACGCCTTGGCGTCGTCCACGCCGGCCTGCACCTTGGCGTCGGAGTAATCCTTCACGCCGGCCTTCTGGCCCATCTTGGTCTGGCCCTTGCCGTCTTTGCCGTGGCAACTGGCGCAATTGCTGTCCCACAACGCATTTCCATCCGCCGCCAGGGCGAGAACCGTGCCCAAGGCGAGGATGCCAACGAATAAGGAGGTCTTTTTCATGAACCTAATTGTATTAGATGAATCCCGCCCTTGCTCCGTGTTTTTTGCCATTTTCGCGCCTTTTTTAGGCCGCGCCGATTCTGGAGCAACGGGTCGCGGCTAAAACTTTTCGTTCGTGAACCGGAATGGGGCTTGCGCGGTCAGCCATTTCAACAGGCACGCGGCCGAGGACGATTCGGCGACGCATTCCTCGCGGGAATGGAAGTTGTCCTCGCTTTGGTCGCCGTAGGTGCGGCCGTCGGGAAACCGCGCCTGCATTCGCAAAACCATTTCCGCGTGCTTTTGTTCCCAGACCGCCGCCCGCTGTTTCTGACCGCATCGGCGTAGGCGAAATCCTCCCGCCGCTCCGTGCCCCAGTCGTTCCCCTGCGGAAAGTAAACGGCGGCGGAATCGGGCAGGAACATCGTCCCGCCGGGCGGCAAGGCTGTTCGCCCGGAATATTTTTCTCCGGCCACAAATTTCAAATCCGCCAGCGCCATGTAGGGCAGTTCCAGATTGAACACGCCCGCCGCCGGCAATGGCCGCTGCGCGAGACCGTAAAAACAGGCGGGGCTGAATTCCAGCAGCCCGGCGACCATGTAATCGGGGTGGACGCGCCCGTGGTTGATCACCGTGCCGTCCTCGTTCATATTCGAGCCGGGCAGCCATTGGGACAGCGGTTTGCCGTGATAAACATTCGTCCGGCTCACATCCGAGGGCCGCGCGTGGGCCAGCAGCATCAGGGTGATGAGCTTGTTAATCCACCGGGAATGTTGCGGATGCTGCGGCATCATCGCCGTCGCCGCCACCAGCATGGACGCATCCCACGCGTTCTCCTCCGTGCCGGTGTCGCCGGGGCTGATGATTTTGCCGGCGCGGTCGCGGTAGGTCTTGATGTGCGGATGTTTTTTGTTGGTCATCACCCATTCGGCCTCGCTCTCCGCCATTTTGACCAGCTCCGTCCGCGTGACGGGCTCAAGTTTTTCCCACATCAGCCAGCCGGCCATGACCGTGTAAGCCGCCCACGCCGGCGATTGCCAGACCGATCCCCAGCCGTTCGTTGAACCGGGCGAATTCGCGCGATGCCGGTGCGTCAGCGACCGGACGAGCGCAACAACCTTCCCCTCCGCTTCCTCCCGCGAAACGCCCGTCGCCTCGGCGCGATACAGCCCCAGCCGCAGCGAAACCGCCAGCCCCTGCGCTTCGGCAGCGGCGGGGCGGATGCTGCGTTCCTGCGCGCTCTTGAAATTGAGGTAGCCGTCCGCCGCAGACTGGGCGAAGCCCCGCTCCGCCCACCACGTCGTCAGCGCATACTTGTTCGCGTTGAGCAAAATCTTTCCGAACCGCTCCGCATCCGCGCCCTGGGCCGGGCCGGATTTGAATTTCGCCCACCCGATCGGCGTCACCAAGCCCGCCGCGTCGTTCGTTTGCGCCTGAAGCCGGTTCGCGCCAGCAACCGCAAGCACACCAAAACACAAAACGCTCACGCTCAACCGCCATTTGCCGGGGAATTTCATGGCCAAACTCTCTGTAAATCACGTCGCGTGGGCAAGCCGGGAATTTTCGCGCGTTTCTGCTTTGCGGAACCGGCGTTTCATGTTTAATCAGAGTCGAATTGTTCGATGAATTTGTGTTCCGAAAATTTTCCGCTGCGACCCGCCTGGACCGAGATTGACCTCGGCAAGCTGCGCCGCAACCTCCAACTCATCCGCCGCGACCTGCCCCGCGCCGTCAAGCTCCTCGCCGTCGTCAAGGACGAGGCCTACGGCCACGGCGCGCTCGACGTGGCGCGCGTCGCTGTCGAGGAAGGCGCGTGGGGCTTCGGCCTCAGCACGCTCGAAGAGGCGATGGCGCTCCGCGACGAGGGCATCACCGCCCCGCTCCTGCTGCTCGGCGAACGTCAGGAAGCCGAACTCCCGTGGTGCGTGGAACACGACCTCACCGTCTGCGTCAACGAGCCACATACCATCCGCAAGCTCGCGCGCGTCGCCGCCGCACTGGACAAATGCGTGCCCGTGCACCTGAAAATCCACACCGGCATGAGCCGCTACGGCGCGCGTTGGGACGAGGCGCTGCCGCTCGTCGAACAGATCGTCGCCGAGAAATCCCTGCGCCTCGAAGGCGTGATGACGCACTTCTCGCAGTCCGACGAGGTGGACAAATCTTTTGCCAACCTCCAGTTCTCGCGCTTCAACGAAGTCCTCGCCGCGCTCGCCGCGAAGAAAATTTCCGTGCCGCTCCGCCACGCCTGCAACAGCGGCGGCTTTCTCGATCTGCCGCACGCGCATCTCGACATGGTGCGGACGGGCATCCTGATGTTCGGCATTTTCCCGTCGTCCGTCTGCCGGCGGCTTCCCGGTATCGAACCGGTGATGTCCGTGAAGGCCAAGATCGCGTCCATCCAGAAGCTCAAGCCCGGCGAAGTCGTCGGCTACGGCATGCGCTACACCGCGCCGGGCGAACGCCGCATCGCCGTGCTGCCCATCGGCTACGGCGACGGCTTCCCGCGCGTGCGCAACACCGGTTGCGCGCTCATCCGCGGCCGCCGCGCCCCGCTCATCGGCGGCATCGCGATGGACGCGCTCATGGTGGACGTGACGGATATTCCCGAAGCGCAACTGTGGGACGAAGCCGTGCTCATGGGCCGCCAAGGCGACGACGAAATCACCGTCCACGATATCGCCAAGCTGAAGAATTCCGTGAGCTACGACGTGCTGACCAACTGGCGGCTGCGCCTGCGCCGCAAGTCGGTGAATGGCGAGGCAAAACCCGCTGGCCAAAATCTCACTCCGGGTTTAGCCTCGACGCATGGTTGAGCGCGCAAAAATCCGTTCCTTCTGCAATGCGGTGGCGAAGCAATTTCGCCCGCGGAAGATCATTTTGTTCGGCTCCTACGCCTACGGCAAACCCACGGAGGATTCTGATGTGGATTTGCTGGTGGTCATGCCGCGCACCCGCTATCGCGGGGAGCGGATGTCCGTCCGCATCCGGCTGGCGATGCAGCATGAATTCCCGATGGATTTGCTGGTGCGGACGCCGGCGCACATCTCCCGCCACCTGCGCTGGCGCGATCCGTTTATCTGCGAAATCATGGAAAAAGGCCAGGTGCTTTATGAAGCCGCTGACGCGTGACTGGGTGGACAAAGCTGAAGGAGATTATTTGGTCGCCAGCCAAATCATGCGGCGGAAAAGCCAGCGCGTGTTTGACGCCGCTTGCTTTCATTGCCAGCAGGCGGTCGAAAAATATTTCAAGGCGCGGCTGATCGAGGCCGGCATGGGGTTTCCCAAAACCCACGACCTCGTGCAATTGCTGAAGTTGTTGCAGGCGGTTGAGCCGTTGTGGATGACTTACGAGCCGCCCGCGAAAACATTGACGACGTATGCGGTGACTCTTCGTTACCCCGGCGAAGGCGCGACGTTGGCCGAGGCCAAGACCGCACTGAAGCATTGCCGATCCATACGCGCCGAAGTCCGGCGCAGCCTGGGCTTGAAGGCCAAATGAAACTCCTTTTCTCCGAACACAAGCCGGACTACGGCAATTACATCTTCCCCTACGCCATCTGGGCCGTGCCGGAACGCGGGGAGACGCCTGCCGACATCTTCAACGCCGGCTTCCTGCCCTCCTCGCGCAACTTGGATCGCTTCTACCTCTGCCGCCAGGTGCGCGTGAACCTCCCCAAGTTCAAGCCGTCGTCGGAAAACCGCCGCGTGCTGCGCAAGGGCGAAGGCATCCGCGTGGAACTCGTGCCCCGCGACAAATTCGACTACACGCCCGAACGCCGGAAGTTTTTCAAGACCTACGCCGACATCAAATTCGGCAACGACGTGATGAGCTACGAGCGGCTCGACCTCTTGTTTGGTTCACCCATCATCTCGCACCTGCTCGTGTTCACCGACGTCGCGACCGGCGCGGAGGTGGGCGTGGCCACGCTGTATCTCGAAGGCCGCGCGCTCGCGTTCTACTACTACGCCTTCTACGACCTGAACTACTACGCGCGCAACCTCGGCATGTTCATGATGACCTCGGCGGCGGCGCACTTCGCCGAGAAGAAATTCGACCAACTCTACCTCGGCTCGTGCTACTCGGCGAACGCGCTCTACAAGACGCAGTTCGCCGGCGCGGAATTCTTCAACGGCGTCCGCTGGTCGGCTAACTTGAAGGAATTGAAATACCTCATCGCGCGCGACAAGGTGGAAACCGCCACGCATCTCTTGGAGACCGAGGAATACCGTCAGCTTTTCTACGAAGGCGAACTGGAAAACCTCACCGCCGCGAGCGAGTTCCGGGTGAAGGTGAAGTAGCGCGCCGAGGACGCCGCCAAAACCCCCGACGTTGACAGCATAACTGGCGACGTAGACGGGCGAACTTTCGATGTTGCGACGCCAACTTTCGCCCGCGATGCGCCAATCTCTGATATTTATGGGCTAACTTTCAATATTGTCGCGCTTATTTCCACCCATTACAGGCCAACTTCCGCCGTTGACAGGCTTGTTTTCAATGTTGCTGCGCCAACTTTTGATTCTGACACGCCAACTTTCGATTTCGACGGGCCGATTGTTTCCGCGCTTGCCTTGATTTTCGTTCTCGATTATCCATATTTCCCAATGAATACGCCCATTCCTGACCCCAATACCCCGGCGGCCATGCCGGCGATTAACCCAAAGCTCCTCGCCGCCGCGCTCGGCAACCACGCCCGCTGGAAAATCCTCCTCGCCTTGAGCACCGGCGAGGCGCGCATGGTCAGCGAACTGGCCGTCGCCGCCGGCTGCACCCGCGATGCCGCCTCCAAACACCTCGCCGTGTTGCGCCGGGCCGGCGCAGTCGTGCAGGGCCGGGGCCGGCTCTACCAGATACCGCCGCACCACCTGCCCACGCCCGGCGAACCCATCGTGGACTTCGGCCACTGCCTGCTGCGGCTGCACAATGCGGGGTGATTGCAATTTTCAACTAAATCGCGCAGACATTTCTAAAAAAGACAGAATTCTTGAGACTGCATCGTGTGTCCATTCTTGGAGGGCTTGCATACATCCATAAACCCGTTGAGCTCGTCTCACTGTTTCTTCTTTTCCGCTGGGTATTGGCCCAACGGCATTCCAGCGTTGGATTTCCCCTAATTTCATTTTTGCATTTTTTCCATTTTGAAATTCTATTCGCATTGTTGCTTCTGCCCAGAAAAGAATGATTTCGTGTTTTATTGAGGATATTTGTTCCATTACGTCCTCTATTTCCATCTGTCCCTTTCTTAATTCTTCTACGATTCCTGGTTTGGACGCACGCAGAGTCGCTAAAAAGGTAATGACCACAGGGAATTGGCGAATCATTAAATTTGTTCTCATCGCGATATTTATTTCTGTAAAGCATTGCTCTTGCGCTCGCAGGCTTAACCCAAAAACTCGCGCAAATTCTGCAAAACTTTTCAGGAACGCTTCAAGTTGCCCGCTTTGCCAATTATATTCATGAAACGCGAATCGATTATATAGATTCAAAGCAAACGCATCCCCGCTTGGCTCTAGCAACTGATAGGACAAATCAATAAACCGCCGCAGATAGCCGTCTGGTTTTGATTCCACTCCATACATCGCTTTTACGCTTTGGTTGATTTGGCCGCGATCAATGGCGAGGACAAAAACTACGTTTGGAACGTTGAATAAGTGTTTTATTCTTTCCAACAATGCCACAGCAAAGTCTGGCCTGCACCGGTCGAGTTCATCTACAAAAAATATCAGCGGCGGTTTGTTCCCTGTTTTTTTTGTGATTTCTGATGCCAAACCTTCAAGGTTTTTTCTAAAGCCTTTAATCCCCTCTTTTTCTGCTTCATATTTTTCCAACCGTTCTTTCGCTAGTGTTGATGCAAACTCTCCAATCTTGTCCGCTTCCTCCGCTACTCCGTCCACGGCCTTCTTTACTGCCTCTTGGTTTAATAATCCGTGAGTTGCTATCTGGATGGCGAGTGGCAACGTCTTGCGCAATACCCCTCCACCAATACGCTTCACGGACTCCCAATTTTTGTTTATTGGGTCGTTTTCATTCTCTCCTTTTGTTTTTTCTTCAACTGTCTTTCTCATTTCCCCGAGAAACGCAACTAGCGGGTCATCTACAAAATCGTTTTCCCAAGCATTAAAATAGAGACAAACATTTTTTTGAGATTCGAGATGTGCCTTCCATAACCTTATGAATGTGGTTTTCCCAAATCCCCACGGCGCTTCCACGCTTAAGACAAAAGGTTGGCGGGTGGATTGAACCAAATGGGTTAATACCCCGATTTCCCGTTGCCTTTGAAGGGCGTCGTTTTCAAATGGGGTATCTGGGTTTATTTCAATTCCTGCCAGTTTTTTTATCATTGGTGTTTTCCCAAATAAAAAACCCGGCAGGTTTTCACCTACCGGGTTTTGTTTTCTTTTTTTTAACTCAACCGCATCGGCATCACGACGTAGAGGAACGGGCCGTTGATCTTCAGCACGCCGGGGCTTAATTCATCAATCAGCTCCAGATACACCTCGTCGTTCGGCAACGCGGTGAGCGGGTCAATCACATAGCGCGGGTTGAAGGCGATGGCCATTTCCTTGCCCTTGTAGTTGATGGCCAGGCTTTCCTTGGCTTCGCCCACTTCCGGCGAGTTGGCGGTGATGGTGAGATTGTTCTTGGTGAAGGCCAGCTTCACGGAATTGGCCTTCTCGCTGGTCATGATCTCGGCGCGCTTGAGGGCGTGCATGAATTCCTCGCGCGACAGGGCGATGCGTTCCTTGGTCTCGGCGGGGATCACCTGCCGGTAGTTCGGATAATTGCCTTCAATCAGCTTGGTGGTGATG
Organism: Verrucomicrobiota bacterium; assembly: GCA_026397895.1. Lineage (GTDB taxonomy): Bacteria > Verrucomicrobiota > Verrucomicrobiia > Limisphaerales > JAFMIX01 > JAFMIX01. The sequence goes on from JAPLTZ010000054.1 coordinate 10,051, forward strand.
AGGATGGTCGCGCCTTTTTCGTCCTTGAGCGCAAACGCCGCCTGGTTCTCGCTGAGCCGGATCTCGATCTCACCCTTGTCCTGCAGCAGCCGTCCCAGCTCGGTGACGGCCTTGGCGGGGATGATGAACTCGCCCTGACTCTTTTCCGCAATGTCCGCCTCCTCGTCCACCAGCGCCAAGCGGCGGCCGTCGGTGGCCACCATGGTCATCTTGTGGTCTTTGAGCGAAAGGAAAATGCCGTTGAGCACGTAGCGCGATTCGTCGGTGGAGACGGCGAAGGAGGTTTTCTTCAGCATGGAGCGGAAGGTTTCCTGCTTGATCACGACTTTCTTCTCCTCCTTGAACTTCGGCGCGGGCGGGAATTCATCGGCGGCGAGGCCGTTGATTTTGTAGAAGGATGCGCCGGAGCGGATGCTGCAATGGTTTTTGTCGTCCACTTCCAGTTCCACTTCCGTGCCGGCCAGTTCGCGCACGATGCCGAAAAGTTTTTTCACGGGCACGGTGGACGCGCCGGCCTTGGAGACCTTCGCCTCCACGCCGCAGGAAATCGTCACGTCGAGGTCCGTGGCGGTGAATTCCAACCGGCCGTCGTTGGTCTGGAGCAGCACGTTGGACAGGATGGGCAGGGTCGTGCGGCTGCCGACGACGTTCTGCACGGCCTGGAGGCCGGCGAGGATCTGATCTTTCGCGATGGTGAGGTTCATACTCTAATAGTTTCTTTCTTTGACTGAATCTCTCTTATTATTAAGGGCTGTGAATAAGTCAAACAACCCGCACTGTCAAGGCAACTGCCCAGCAAATACCGCAAATCTGCGAGCCGGAAAATTGTGAACAGAATGAAACAGGAATCGAGACTGAAAGGGAACACAAACTTGTTCACACTATTCAGAATCCATTCACAGGTTACCGGCGGGTTATCGGCGCGGTTGTGCACGGCGCAAAACCTCCGGTAAAATTTCCGCCACGCGCTCCACTTCCGACAGCGTGCTTTCGCGGCCCAGCGAAAACCGCACTAGCGAATTCGCCAGCCCGCGCTCCACGCCCAGCGCCGAAATCACATGCGACGGCTCCAGCGACCCCGCCGAACACGCCGACCCGCTGCTCGCGCAGACGCCTTCAAGGTCCAATCCTGCCAAAAGCGTGATACTGTCCGCGCCCGCCACCAAAAACGACACCGTGTTCGCCAGCCGCTCCGTGCGCGCGCCTACGAATTGCACGCCGGGCAGGCTGTCCACCAGTGAAACCAGCCGCGCGACCAGCGGCGCGAGCTTGGCGCGGTCGAAAACCGGCGTGGGGATGAATTTCTCCATCGCCGCCACCAACCCGGCGATGGCCGCGAGGTTTTCCGTGCCGGCGCGGCGTTCGTTCTCATGCGCGCCGCCGAACAAAATCGGGTCGGGATGCAACGGCGACCGGATGTAAAGCAGCCCCACGCCCTTCGGCCCGTGGAATTTGTGCGCGCAGACGGAAACCAGGTCGGCGTTGAACTGCTCCACGCCGGAAAACGGCTCTTTGCCGAACCATTGCACGGCGTCCGTGTGGAACAGCACGCCGCGCTCGCGGCAGATTGCGCCCAGCTCCGCCACCGGCTGGAGCGTGCCGATCTCGTTGTTCGCCGCCATCACGGAAACCAGCACCGTGTCTGGGCGCAGCGCACGCTTCAAATCGTCCGGCGCAACGCGGCCCGCGCCGTCCACCGGCAGCACGGAAAGAGTAAAACCCTCCTTCTTCGCAAGATATTCGCAGCATTGCAGCACCGCGTGATGCTCGACGGCGGACGTGATGAGATGATTTCCCTTCGCTTTCAGCAGCCGCGCCGCGCCGAAGATGGCGAGGTTGTTGGCTTCCGTCCCGCCGCCGGTGAAAACGACCTCGCTCGGCTTCGCGCCCAGGACCTTCGCCGCGCGCTCCCGGGCGTCGTCCAGTGCCGCCCGCGCCTGCCGCCCGACGTGATGCACGCTGGAGGGATTGCCCCAGACTTCGCCCAAAAACGGCAGCATCGCCTCGCGCACCGCCGCGTCGAGCGGCGTGGTGGCGTTGTAGTCGAAGTAGACGGTTTTCAAGGCGGCGAAAAAATAACGCAAAGGCGCAACGAGGCAAAGGCGCAAAGGCTTTTACTTATCCCCAGCTTGTTGGGCGGCTGGAGCGCGGCCTTCAGGCCGCTTCCGCGTCTGTCTGGCAACGACGAAACGAATGCACAGCGAGCTTCCGAAAGGTGAAGCGGCGTAAACGCCGCGCTCCAAAAAGGAATTTGCCGAACCTGCGCTTTCGCCTAACTTCAAGCCATGTTCAAACCAGCCGACTTGTTTGATTTAAGCCAGACCGAGCACGCCGCCATTTTTGACGGCTGCGAGTTCGCGTGGGAAGCGCTCAAGAAAATCGCCGACTACGTCGCGCCCCGCGCCAAGCAAGTTCCCGCCAAACGCTTTCCCGGCGCGAGCATCGGCGAGAAAGTTTTCATCGGCGAAGGCACGACAGTCGAACCCGGCGCGCTGATCAAAGGTCCAGCCATCATCGGCAAGAACTGCCAGATTCGCCACAACGCCTACATCCGCGAGAACGTCATCGTCGGCGACGACTGTGTGGTGGGCAATTCCTGCGAGCTGAAAAACGTGATGCTCTTCAACGGCTGCCAGGTGCCGCATTTCAATTACCTTGGCGACTCCATCCTCGGCCACAAGGCGCACGTCGGCGCGGGCGTCATCGCGCGTCATCGCGGCCAACCTCAAGTCGCTGCCCGGCAACGTGACCGTGGAAAAAGACGGCGTGCCGTTCGACACCGGCCTGCGCAAGTTCGGCGCGCTCATCGGCGACGGCGCGGAAGTCGGCTGCAACAGCGTGCTGAACCCCGGCAGCATCATCGGGCGCGGCGCGGTGATTTACCCGAGCGTGAACTGGCGTGGAATCCTGCCCGCAAACACCATCGCCAAGAACAAGACGCAGGCGGAAGTCGTCGTGCGGCGACCACGGGAAGGGTAAAAACACCTTGCCCGCCAGCATAAATCACATATATTGACACCGATATATGAAGACCATATCCGTCAACGTATCCGAGCCGGTCTATGAGGATTTCATGGAGCTGGCCCAGCGCACCGACCGCACGGCGGCGGAGTTGATCCGCGAGGCGATGGACCTGTTCCGCAACCAGCGCATCCGCCCGCGCACCAGCCTCGCCGCGCTCAAGCCGCTCAACCTCGGCAAAACCCTGCGCCCGCTCACCAACCGCGACGACCTGCTGGGGGAAATGTTGAAATGACCCACGGCCTCGACACCTCCTTCCTCGTCGCGGCGGAAGTCAGTTCTCACGAGGCCCACGCCGCGTGTCGCGCGCAACTGCAAAAGCTGCTGAAGGCGCAGGACATTTTCGCGCTCGCGCCGCAGGTGCTGGCCGAGTTCATCCATGTCGTGACGGATGCAAAACGATTTTCCACACCACTCACGCTGGAGCAAGCCATTGAACGCGCGGAAATATGGTGGAACGCCGCCGAAGTAGTCCACGTTTTCCCGACGGCAGAAAGCACGCTGCTCTTCCTTGGCTGGCTGGAAGAACACCAGCTTGGCCGCAAGCGACTCCTCGATACCATGCTTGCCTCCACGCTGCGGGGCGGCGGAGTCGCGTCAATCCTCACGCTCAACCGCAGCGACTTTGCCGTGCTGGGCGGATTTGCTTTTCCCAAGTGATCTCCGCCGTTGAACCCCAGCCCGCCGGCGCGGATTTGGTCGCGCAGGTGGAGCAAATCTTTTCGCCGACGGGAATTCTTTCCAAGGCGAGCAACTTCGAGTTCCGCCCGCAGCAGCAGGAAATGGCCGTGGCTGTGGCGCGGGCGTTGCAGAACCGCGAGCACCTCGCCGTCGAGGCCGGCACGGGCGTCGGCAAGTCGCTCGCGTATCTCATCCCGGCGATCCTCTTTGCCGTCGCGCAGAAGAAGAAGGCCATCGTCTCCACGCACACGATTAACCTGCAGGAGCAGCTCACGGAAAAAGATCTCCCGATGCTCACCGGCGTGCTCGGCGCGCTGCCCGAGCCGGTGAAGTTCAACTTCACCATGCTCAAGGGCCGCGCGAATTATCTCTGCACGCGCCGGCTGCAAAAAGCGATGCAGCAGAGCGGCAACCTCTTCACGTCGTCCGAGGCGGAGGAATTGCAGCGCATCTACGAGTGGTCCAAGGAAAC